>WJIN01000010.1 GCA_014730295.1 Promethearchaeota archaeon
TAGGGGGACGCGATGTAACTCGGGACGAATTAGATGTCGCTAAGCAGAAAATGGAAAAAGTGGATGATATGAGTGGGAAATTGTACATGTATCTTGGCGTACGTGAAACGAAAAATAAAATCTACGGGGTGAATATTTAATTCACTTCAGTTTTGAATTTTCCTTTTTTTAGTTTTTTTCTTAATTTCATTATTGATAGGTAAAAGATCTAATTTTTAGACTAGAAATAATATTTTGAAATTTTCATTACTGAAATTATGTGGAGAATCAAATAGTGAATAAAGGATTTTTTGCAGATATCTGTGTATTAATTAGTTGAAGGAGAAGAAGATTGATGGGCTTTAATCGCAAATTCGGATGAAATGAATACCTATATAGAAGCATAAGGAATTTCGATTATTCCATGTATAGAAAAAAATGATCTTGATAGACTTACCACAATTTTTCAACAATTTGTAATAAACACATACACAATATGTGATAGTGATTTAAATAAAGATTCAAATTCAGATCCTGAAGCAAATCACCGATTAAAGGTTATTTAATGAAGAAATTGAAGATTAGCTAGAAAAGATAGGTATCAATTTCGCATGTTTTGAAAAGGTTATGACTTCAAAAATAAATGAGGAAATGTGATCAGAATTTTATGAAAGATTAATAAAAAAAGCCTGCAAAGAATTTTGTATAAATAAGAAGAATCAAGCTAAAAAAAATCCTCAAGTTTTGAAATATATATTCCAAAAAGCTTACGGAGATGGAAAACAATGTAGTTATTTGGAAGAAATAATAAATAAGATTATTAACTTGAAGAGTTTAAATTATTAATACTAATTATTATATCTCTCTTAAGTCTGTGAATATCTCTCTTAATCCCGCTGTATTAATGAAATAATTAGATTTATTCTGAAGGAGATATTTTTCAATATCTAATTTTTGCTTATGTGTTTTAGTACCTTCACTAATTTCTTTTGAAAATCTATTAAAATAGACTCCATCCATAAATGTTAAATAATGAATATTATCATTTTTTTCTGAATAGCTAATAAAATCAATAATTTCAGCAACTTGTTTATTTTGAGCCCCACCACCCTCTTTCATATGTTTAGCTTCAATAAAAAAATAATTATTACCTACTTTCAATAAGATATCAAAAATCTTCTCTTGATTTCTTTTTCCATAATCATATTCTATATTATTCTTCTCTTTGAATTCCTCGAATAGAGATTTATCACCACTATCGGGCAAACAATAAGCAATATAATTTAATTGCAATTCATTCAAGGTTCTAACATGGGGTGGATTATCTAAGTATTCATTAATCAAATCAATTAGTTTTGTATTTGCAGTACCTCCTTTTCTTCTTGAAGCTCCATTATCATACATAGCCTGAACTGTTATATTTGAATATCCTAATTTATCATACTGCTTCCTTCTTCTTTTGCAATAATTTGATAAAATTTCTCTAAGCACATCTTCTTTAGTTTGTAAACTAGTAAAAACAGAATATGATACATCTAAAACTTTCCAAAAAGCAACAAATTCATTATATTGTATTTTATCAATATTATTGATTAAAAAACTTATTTCTTGGAAAATAGATTCTATAGAATTTTTAAATTCTTCTTTAATTGTTGTTTGTTCTTTTTCCAATAAAACACAATAGGTGATAATTAGTTCACGTAATCTTTCGATTTTTTGAATTAGATCTTCATCATCAATAATAAATTCATCAGAAAAATAATATTCATCTGCAATTGGTTCTAGATTATTTAGTGAGATTTTCCAATATTCCATACCATCTCTCAATTTCATAAAATCACTTTTAGTGAGTAATAAAATTAGTTACTAACTTATTAATTTAAGATTTTTTAGTCATTTTTATGATTCATTTAATAATAATTAATATAAAAGGTAATTATTAATTTATCTTAGAATTAATATCATCTAAGGCGATTAAACTTGACTCAAGCAGATCATGACAAAGAGCGAATTAAGAGAAGAACAATGGGAGTGCATCTCACATCATCAGAAACATTCGAAACTTATATTTATCCTGAAATAGAGGATAAACTCAATGAGTATTTATGGATTGATCTTTATGCTGGTGAGGGAAATCTCATTTTTCCCATATTAGAAAATATTCCCAAAGAAAAAAGAGAGGGTTTTTTTAAAGAGCATATATTTCTGTCTGATATTCAAGAAAAAATGGTTCAAAAATGTATTGAAACAGCAACCTCTTATGGAATCTCGGAAGAATTAGCACAAAAGAATATAAAAAACCGAAATAATCTTGAAAGTTTCCCTAAATTTCTAAAAGAGAAAAAACTCCCTCTATATCACATTACTAATCCTCCTTACCTCTATTTGGGATACATAAGAAAACATGAAGAAACAAAAAAACATCTGAAATATTTTGTGGATCAGAATGAGGGATATCAAGATCTCTATCAAATTGCTATGATTAACGATCTAAGAAATAATGTAAAAAATCTAGTATATATTATTCCAACAAATTTTTTGTTTGGCTCAGCAGTTTCGAATAAATTCCGGTTAGATTTTTTGAAATACTATAATATTGAGAAGATGTTTATTTTTGAGAAAAAAATATTCGAATTTACAGGAACAAATATACTTATTGGATTTTTTAAAAAAAAGAAAGAACCTTCACATGAACCCGCAAAATTTAAGGCTTATAAATTTAAAAAAAATAATAAGATTATAGAAAGGGAGTATCATCTTAAGTTTGAATATAAATACCGGGCAGGTTCAGAATTTAATATATTTATTGATAAATTTAAAGCTAAGAAGCCATTAAAAGTGTCTTACTATCTAACAATAGGAGATGTGGAAGAAAATAGGGGTGAAAGAGAGATTCAGGTAATTGACACTAGTGAATATGAATCTAATCAATACAATCAAAAACTATTAAAAGTAAACGAAAAATTGAAATCTAAGATACAATCTAATATTCTATATGTTAGAACCGTTGATACAGGGTCCTATAAGGGTAGAGTTGGCTTATATAACATTAGAGATGATTTCGATGTCGATGGGATATTTGTCTCAGGTAATACTTATAGAACATCTCCTATACAAATATTTCTTGAACCTGCTATATCCCTTGAAAAGCAAAACCTCCTTCGCAAATATTTTAACGTAATCTTAGAACATTTTAGAGATAAATTAGATTCTGAATTTTTAACAACTTATAAATATTCAAGTGCGGATTACACAAGAAAATACTTGGGATTAACTCAAACCAGGAGCATAATCAAAACATTCCCCATATTATCTATGGAAAATGGAAAAAATATGACTCAATTGAGGGAATATATCAAGGAAAAAGAAGTGAACAATCTATTAAAATTTATAAAGCAATACAGTAAAAAGGCAGTAAAGGAATCAAGTAGAATAACCAACTGGTTTTAGTTTTGAATTTTTTGTGGATTCAAATGAACTAATTCCTTATTTATTGAGATAACATTGAAAGTTTTCTACTTTATTTACTATAAAATTGATTCTTATATGATTTCTTATTTAATTTACAAAAAATAATCTTATATATCCTAACAGATAAATCATACTTAGATAATATCTTCAAAATCCTATCAAACATCTCCAAATTAATATTTATGACTTTAACGCAAATAGACTTATATATGGATGATGTTTTTCGATATCTTTACGAAGATTATTTATATCTTCGTTTTCAAGTTTTTGCGGTGAAATCGGGAAGCGAATGGATGATACACTATTTAAAATTTATTCCTACTTCTCAATTATTAAAATCTGATTCTGAGGTTTTCTCTATAAATGAAAAAATTCTTATTTATGAATATTTTATTGATTTGAAGGATGCTCATCAGGTTATTTATGAAAAAAAGGGAAGATTTATATTAGATACAAGTAAATATAGATTTTTTTTCCTTGAAAAATTAAAATCACCCTCAGATTTAAAGAAATTTAAAGAAGAGTTAATTTTTGGGAGAAACTGGTTATATAAGGTATATAAAAAAAATAAAATACAAATTAGATATATCCAGAAACTTTATAATGAATATGAATCTTCTTTCCAAGATCTCATCCATTCAGAAATGTTTAGAATAAACAGTAAAATAAAATCTTCCTCTGAAATGGTTGAAGAAACTTTTAAGATTGGCTTACCAAAAATTAATCCATTTGAGAATCCTTATTTTATTATAAGTTTCCCGATAGAATCGTTTAAATTTGATTGGAAAATTAAAAATAAACAAAATACAAAGATTCTTAGTATTAATTGGCAGCTTAAAGATGAATACAAAAAATATATTCTAATATTCTATTCTAAATCTGGAGAAAAATTTGAAGTTAATTCTGAGAATTTTCAAATTGAATTAAATAAAGAGTATGAAGGAGAAATAGTTTTCAGTATAATTTGGAACAAATCCGATGGGTTGATACCTAAAAAAACACTTTTGTTTGAAGAAAAAATTATTATTAAAAATAGAAATAATAATTCAATCATAAAATCTATAAAATCTCATACAGATTTTATTGAAATTGATTTCAATAAATATAATTTACCCGAATATCAACAAATTATTGAATTAATAGATAAAATCGCATATCATTCTGATTTCTATCAGATGCTTCCCATTTTACTTAGGATTCTTTTTGAAAATATTATGTATGATATATTCGAAAAATGGTTACCTTCATCTTATACTGACCTATACTTCTCTGAATCCCACTATAGATCTAGAACCTTTTCAAAGTTAATAGATTTACTGAATATAATTAAAGATAAAGAATTAAAATTTTATCATAAAGGAGCAATAAATCAAAGTATTATAGATATTTTAGATTATATAAGAGAGAAAGGAAACCTAACTGTACATCTAATTAATAGGCAAATCGATCAAGATTTCTGCTCAAACATAAAAGAAAAAGTAAATAGAGCATTGGAGGCACTTCTCTTATTATATAAAAAAGTAAGAAAACAAGAACCAGGGTTTATAGAAGAAAAAAGATTGAAATATATAAAAGACAAATTAGGAATGGCAAAAGATTATAGAGAGTACCCTAAATTAGATAAAAAGAGTATTGAGAAATGGATATTGATAATCCAAGAAGGAAAAATTCCCATTAACAAAAATAGATTAGTCAATATACCTTTTCTAAAAAATCAAAATTACAATATCATTCGCTTAAAATGTGATATAGAGAAAAAATCATGGAAAGAAATAACAATGGAAATAGAGAGATCTATAGAGAAAATTTTATATGAAGAGAAATTCTATAAAATTGCAGTTTTTTCATTATCAAGAATTTCCTGCGCTATATACTTAGGTTTTATACTTACAAATAGAGTTGGAGTGAAATATTTTCAGTATCAAAGAGACAGAGATTCTTGGAACTGGGAAAAAGATTTAGATTATAATGATTGCCAAAAAATTCAGATTGATAATCTACTTACAAAACAAAACAATAAAATTGAAGAGTTTACTATTAAAATTTCTTTAACGGCAGATATAGACGATAAATATATCAAGGGATTGGGATTAAATCTAAATGATAGTGTTGAAATTAGAGTGAATAAGCCGTCTGAAGAATCGTTTATTGTTGAACAGCAAGTTATCGAATTAGGAAAATTATATAGAAAGGTTTTAAAGAATATCCGAAAAAGTTTTCCAAAACTTAAAAAGATCCATCTATTTTATGCGGGTCCAACAGCCGGAGCTATTGCTATTGGAAGACAAATAAATCCTAGAATGTCACCACTGATCCAACTTTATGAATTTAATTTTAACAGAACTCCAGCATATAAAAAAAGTATTCTAATTGGTGGTTATCAAGATTGATGAAGAAAAATGGTTAAGAAAGATACTTAACGACCAAAATTTAGATAAAAATCAACTGAACAATATCAAAAACCTTAAGAAAAGTATTACGGATACTTTAAAAAGTAACTATTTAGGAGGGAATCCGATATTTTATAATGCGGGTTCTTATGCCAAGGGAACGATGATCAAAACAAATTATGATCTGGATATTGTTGCATATTGGTCCCCTTTTTATAATCATTCTGTTTCAGAATTATATTACAATGTTGGGAAATTATTAGATAGAAATTGGAAAGGAGTATCCCAAAAAACAGTAGGTTGGCAAATACAATTTAGGGGAAACTTCCATATCGATGTTATTCCCGGAAAACTAAAACCCGATAAAAAGGATTACGCTTACTTATATAATAAAGACATAAATGGACGATTCGAAACTAGTGTTAAGAAACAAGTTAAATTTATTAAGCGAAAAAGAAGACAAAAAACTATCAGACTATTGAAATTATGGAAAATTCGGAAAAATGTGCCTATTAAAACTTTTATCTTGGAATTATTAACGGTCTTTGCCTGTAAAGGTATTCCCAGAAAGAATTTAGGAGATCAACTGAGGGCTACTTTTAATTTTATGAAGAATGAGATTCTTAGAATTAAATTATTCGACCCTGCAAATTCCAATAATCTCGTGAGTAATGATCTTACTATCGAACAAAAACATAGGATTAAAAATCTCGCAGATCAAGCCTTAAATGCTAAGAATTGGCATGAGGCTTTTTTTAAATAGTCTAAAATATCTTTCCTTATTGAAAATAAATAAAGTATTATTTCAGAAAATGTTGAACTTAATGAATTTGAATATATTTGGAATTTTTTTTATTAATTTTTTGAAAAGTTCAAATATGAGTTTTAGCAAATTTATATCTCCATTTTTATAATATTCAATATCTTCTCTAATTTGATCCCAGAAAGAAGCACCAATTTTTTTCAGAATTTTAATATTCTCATCAAGTTTTTTTAAAATTGAATTTCCTGTTTTGCATAAAAAATACAGTAAAGAGTTTTTAATTAATTTTATTTCTTGATTTAATTCAACATCAAATAAATCAAATCTAAGATCAATAAGACTTATAGAATTAGGTGTTTTTTTGGATGTCTCATTGTGAATTGCAATATTTTCTATCTCTTTTTTAGGAATCCTTGGGAAATGTTCTATGAAATTCTCATCAATTAGAAGTTGCCCTATTTTTTTAGCGGTTTTAAAATCAATATCAAATAAAATTAAAATTTCATATAAGTTTGGATATTCTATTTTTCTAATAGCTCTTTCTGCCATTTTTTTAAGTTCATTTCGTTCTAGGTTATTATAAGAACCATCATTATTTAATATCTCAATAAAATCTTCCACGTCCTCCCAATTTATATCTAAAATCCTAATATATTCTAATTTATTAGGAAGCTTTCCATTCTTAATTTCAAATTCAAGAATCTTAATTATCTTTTTAGTTTTTTTTAAAAGCACTAGTTTTTCTATTTTTTTAATATAGCTAAAAATGTCATAGTTCCAATCTTTTACTTTTTCAATCATTTTCTCTCTTCTTCGCAAAATTGCATTATTTTATTTTTGACATACATTTGTATGTCAATATATATTCAGATATCAAATATTCAAATAGCTTAAAAAGATTTAATATTATTACCTTAACAATTATTTGGATACGATTAATTATTAATAGTTAAACCATAATGTATTAATATAGAATAATTTATATTAACCCATTAATGAAAGGCGAAGGTCTAAAAATATAGAAAAATAATATTCTATATACAAATTCTTGAAAAATCAAATTTGTTTATTATGGTTGATACTAGAGATTTTTACATAGGTGCGAGATTTACAGGTAAAGAAAAGGAATATATTGAAAAAATCGCTGAAAAACGTGGTATTTCTTTAAGTGAATTACTTAGGGAGGCCCTATTTTCTCATTTAAATTTTATAAAACAATTTGATAATGAAGATGGAAAAATTGAATTGATTCTAATTTCTGATCAAACTGAGACATTTGAAGGGAAAATAAAAACTAAAAATTATTCAGATATCTGAAAACTAATTCTAATTTTTAGATTTTATTTACTCATCAATGAACTCACTTAGCAGATAAAATGTGTGAACTTCCAAAATTTATCATTATAAATCCCCAAACCAAACTTGTATAACATTATTATCATCATCCATTTCGAAATATTCTTTAATCTGAGTAATATATAAGTAGATCAGCTTTTCTTTATTAATATTATTGAATTTCTTGGGGAATTTAAGTTTTATAGGACTTTTTCTTTTTTCATCATAAGCATTAACCTCTATTTTGTCATTTTTGATATTTCCATGTTTTAGATTTTCATAAATCCATTTTTTAATTTCTTTACTTTTATCAATTTTTTTCTGAAATTGGTCATTATAGCGTCTATTGCTCCTTAGCATAAAGAATGGAGATGGATGAAATCCTTTACACTCAATAATAAGAATATAATTCTTATAATAACCCAATAAATCTATTTCAAAGCTCCCTTTCTTCTTCTTTTTTATTTCCTCTCCAATTATTTTAACTCCATGACTTTTTAACTTACTTTTAATTTCACGCATCGATTCATTTTCATATTTTATCGCTAATTCGGTATTAATCCGATTTTGATTTAAAGCATAATGCAATAATCTATAAGCAATCCAAATCCTTGAAGGGGAAATAATAAAATTACCATTATATTCAACTATAAATGGATAATCATGTATATTTCGTGGATTTGTAATTATTTCAGACTCAAATAGAGGTATAAGAAGCATGCCTCGTTTTATATCCATTTTTAATTGATTTAAATCCCTGATAATTACTAAACCATCTTTATCAATTTCTTTTTTTGAGACAAAAGAATCTTCATAATAATATTTGTATAAGGTTTCCAAGAATGCCAATAAAAGTTCTGGGTATCTATTCTTTTTTTTTACAATGAATTTACCAACTTTTTCTGGACTGTTTGATATTAATTCTTTTAACTTCATTCCATTGTGATCCAATAAATCATCAAAAGAAAAAGGTCTAATAACCTCGTCAGTATAATATGAGTTAAGAATTGTTGAAATTATTACAGGGTATCCATCTTTAACATATTTTTCTAATTCATTTTGATTTTTCAAATATTCTTTTTCTAATTTACGTACTCTTTTTATATTTTCTTCATCGATATCTTCAAAAGAATTCAAGATATTGAATTTTTCTAATGAATCTAAATAAAATTTATACTGTTGGGTATAATAGAATTGAACGTTTTCCCCCTTTGATATAAAAAATCCCAATTTGTATCTCCTATCTGATAATTTTTCTTTTCTATTCCAATCTAACCATATTTTTATTAGGTTCATCATATTAACACAATAAGAACTATTCCATGGCCCGATTTCATCTGATTTATCATTTGAATCTTCAAGCAGCCACTTAACTGCTATATTTGTTATAGCGATTCTGCTTGGATCTATCTTTAATATTTTATTCTTGCGGGGATTATTCTTACCTATTAAAACTTCTTTAAGATCATCAATAAAAAAAGTCTCTCCAATAGATAAAAACAACTTTAAAAAATATAGTATATCTGATTTTGTAGATAATTTCTTGAATTCTTCTCGGATTCTCTCTTTATTTCTTTGAATTATTAATTGGCTCTCTATAGGATCTACAAGCTTATATCCTTGACAATTATAACAAAAAAAGTTACTTTCATCTCCAAAATTGCCTTTTAGTTTGTTGCATTTTTTACAAAAGCCATTATCAATATTTCTAATATTTTTAATCAAATTTGCATTACTCATAAAGAACTTTTGTAAATTATTATATCAGAATATTCATAAAATTCGAGAGAGTATTGAATAAGTAATTTATAGAATATATTAGTTTTGAACAATAAATTTTCTAATTTTTATAAATTGACGAATTCTGACTTTTAATGACTTTTTTAAGAAAAATTACAGGTCATTGAGGAATTCGTTATCGAGAATTTTACGAATTCTACTTTTTTCACTCATATTAGCAAATATTCGATTTGTATTAAAAATCTCTTCTTTAAAATTTATGATTTTAATGCTATAATCATTTCTTAGGATTTCTCTCCTTTCTGAATTAATTGAATTCCAAACACAAATTTTTGGCTCTAAAAATTCTGAGTTTTTCCTATCGGAGTTTACTTTTTTATGTTTTTCAGCTTTCTTTCTTAAAATTCTTACTTGTTCTTTAAAATCGCTGTGCAGTGTTATTTTGCATTCACATAAGAAATGAAACTTCCCACTACTAACTTGAATATCTACTTGACCAAATTCATCATGTGGACTCCATTCAAAATTATATCCCTTTTTTTGGAAGTAATAGACTACTAAAAGTTCAAAGAATTTACCTATAACTTGATTTTTCCAATCGAAGATACTTCCTTTCAAATCGATACTATCAAAAATTTTTTTTTAGATTGAAAAAAACCCTTAAAAGTATTCTTAATTTCCTCGATAATAAAAGGTTCATTTTTGTCTCTTTTCTCAATTTCTTTACTATGACCTCCTGTGAAATATTTTATAAACATGGATGAGCTTATTTTAAGTTCTGTTACTTCTATTAAGCTAACCTCTTCAAATATTTGTAGTTCTGATTCGATTCTTCGAAAATATTGAATATCAGTTCCAGAATGATCATTAAAACAAGAAAAAAACACTAACCAACCATTATAATCAACAATATCATTGAAAGAAGATGCTTCAATTAGAATAGCATAACTATAATCGTTTCGACCACTTCCATAGGGATGTATAAATCTTATAACTTTTACTTTTTCATTTAAATTATTTCTCCTTTTATACTCAACAGCACCATATAGAATGAATCTAAAGGCTAAATATCCATTAAAAACTTTAGTTTTCTCAACTATTTCAAAATTATTGTACCAGAGAAATTTTAAAGTAAGATGTTTAAATATGGAAATTTCATCCTTATTGTTTAAATAATTAGGTTTTTTTGGTTTTTGTTTGAATAGATTTGCAAAATATCTATTAGGATTGAATTCTCTTAGTCCAAGTATTGATATCATCCCAAATTTAAATCCCATTTTATCTTCTATTGGTTCAATAATATCTTCTCTTATTATATCAAAATAATCATCAATTGTGTCCCATAATATATTCGATTTCTCGATTTGTTTATTTATGGGTTTTTGTGTTCTTTAACTTCTTTAAATGGAAATTTTTCAAGGAGTTCTTCTATTGGTTGAAAAAACTTACGTTTTTTAGCATGATATTTCGATTTATTGATTTTTTTTCCAATCTTATGTAAATTCTTAAAAGGGAAAATACTAAATTTTTCGTCCAATAGTTTGTAAAACAAAAACTTTAAACCATATTTATATCCTTCAAAAGCAAGTATAAGATATTTTGGTGTTTTGGAGTCTTTCAAGAAGGGATTAAAATATCCGCGAGGATAACCTTTTTGAGTATCAATTAATTGATTATTTGTACAATTCAGTGAAATATATTTTATTATATCATCTTTCTCAAAATTAATAAACGGTTTTTTGATGAATATTTCTTCTTTTCGAATTTTTTGAAAAATGCTTAAGATTTGATTATTAAAAAGTTTTGAATTCTCTTTTAGATCATTCCATTCTTTTGATCTAATTATGTTTTTATGATATTTTATGAGAATCCTAATTAAAACTATCTTATCACATGTATTTGGAATTTCATAATAAGAGATTCCTTCATGAGTAGCCCTTTAATAAATATAATCTGTTTCAATGTTTAGGGAGTCATCCAAATTTATAGCATCAATTAAAGATCTGAGACAAACATCAATAAGAAACTTATATCCACAGAAAAGAGACTTTTTTTCTCCTAAGTCATGGTATTTTTCTAACCATTCTAAAAAAAATCAATATCACTAATTTTTTGATATATATTATATAAGCCAAAAATTTGATCTAAATAGTAGATTTTTGTTTCACTTTAATAAATTAACTTCTTCTAAACTTTTTTTATTTCATTATTAAAACCATGATATAAGAAATTAAACTTGAATCTTATTCATATAGACAGTTTAAATTTTCTATAAAGGTTAATCGGAGAAAAAGTCTTTTTAGTCTACTTTTTTCAAATTAATTTTTCAATATGATTTTCGTTTTTTATTTAAATATAACTAAATTATGAGTTTTAAAAATGAATAAAATCAAAAGTTATACAAGAGTATCACAATTCTTGATTCTTTTCGGAGCCCTTTCCGGATTATTCTATAATTATATGAATCTTTACCATCTTAAGATGAATGAGATCATCCAAATAAATGAATTGGGTAATATAAACAGAAAGATAATTGGAATGACACTCTTAGGAATCAGCATACTTTTAGCAGCAAAACTAAATCACCCACTGCCATTTAATTCCTTGCTAATTCTCTCGTTAGGATTCTTAATGTTTATATTTAGCTTTTTTTTAGGTGGGATAATAATAATGATTGCTGGAATTCTAAATATAATTGATAAAAGCCAAGAGGAGGAGATAAAAGATGGCACAATCTAAACCATCTAAAAGATTTTTAAAGATCTTTTTCATTGGGTTATTAATTTTTTTAATGATCTTTTCTTTGGGATTTGTTAATTATGAAATAATCGAAAAATCACATCGAACAAATAATCGAGATATAGACATCAATGATTCAGAATCCCTTACTAATTATGATATAATTGAAACGACATTTGAAAATAGATTAAATGAATTCAATATAAATGATGGGTTTTTTCAATATTACACCCCTTCACTTCAAGCAACTTATTATGCGCTCTAATTGTTATGCCTATCTTTCACTGGATATATTGAATAAAACCAATATGATTGATTCGAATCAATTTAAATCCTTTATTTGGAGTTGTTATAATCCGCAAGAAGGAGCTTTTATTGGACACCCTTATAAAACCGAACTTGAAGAAGAATTCAAGATTAGTACATTGGATAACACATATTTCGCAGTAGAAGTTCTTAACAAATTAATACAAAATTAGGATTTGTATTAGGATAGATTTTTATTACCATAATCCCTAGAGAATAATAATGAAGAAAAAGTTCTTGGGAATCTTTTACAAGGAATTAAATAAATATATAAAAAATTCAGATATTCTGAATAATCAAAAATATTTATTAGGTCTTGAATTAATACAACAAATTAAAGATTATCGGGAAGAAAATAAAGAAAAATTTGAAAATTTTTTTAAAAGTAACCGTTTACATTTTCCTGAAACTTATAAAACTCTTTTAAATATTCATGATAAGAACATAATAGAAATAAAAAAAAAAAATTATATAATTTGGAGAATTGAGCGAAAACTTTCTTATTTATTCGGTGCTTATCAAAAAAAAAACCTATTATTATCCATCATTTTTTCCATAATTCAACCCTTCCTAATCTATTTCGTATTTACTAGACAAATCGATTTTAACATAATAATTGTTTTTGACAAAATAAAGGATCTCTCTTTATTATTAATTGCAATTTATATATTTCTTTTAATATTATCATCATTCATACTTTCTATCCACAAGTACTACTTATCAAGAAAATGGGATAAATTAAGAAGAATTCTTGAAACCTTAGATAACATTTTCATATTATTAGTAATCGGGTTTTATGGTTTTTCCGTTGCATTATTAATTTTGAATCTTTTGGACATTTCATTTATAACAGATTATAATATACTATTATATCTGATATTTATCCCACCAACATTGTATTCATCAATATTAATTCTGACTTACTTCAATAGATTTAGACTATTATTCTACGATGATTTCTCATTATACCTTAACTATCTAATAATTACCCAACATTATTCTGAAAAATATATGAAAAGTTTACCATATTTTTTCAGAAGGTTCATAAGAGAATTTTCCTCATTATTTAAATACTATTTTGGGTTTAAGATTAAAGATCTAAATGAAATAGAATCCAAATATAATAGGCTTCTATTTGAAGAAAACAATCAAATAAAAATCAAAAAATTTGCAAAGATACTTAGAAAAATTTTAGACATTGATGCTGAATTAGGTATTAAGTCTGGAAAAAAAATGGATTTTTCACTAATTCAGATTTTGCTTAATAAAGTGGAAGATGTAACCCGAGAATTTGGGAGTGAGAGATTTTCATTTGAAGATGTCTCTTTTTTGGATAAATTATTTGAATCAAATATAAGTAGACTCAGCTTGATAGTAAAGGTTCTATTACCATTTTCTATAATTTTTCAAGGTTTTCTAGCTATTATCCGTGAAATTCTTATTTAATATTATAGGAATATGATTTCATTTAAGAAAGAACAGATATTATTTTTGATTTTGAAGACCAAGGATAATTTATATCAAATTGTAAACTAAGAATTTCGATTCTTTTGATCGATTTTCAAAATACTTAGGTTTATTTTAATGAAGGATTAACAACGAAATTTACTAAATCAGATGTCCTTAAGGTTATTTCAAATCAGTATTATATATCTAAAAATCGTGTCTCAAATAATTTCAAAAAAATAAACAAATCCTTTTTACTAATCCTGAAAAGAATTATAAAAGAGTTGAATCAGATATTAATAATACTCAAAATAAAAATAAAAGAAAATTTTGGGTAGGAATTATCAATCACTCAAAAGATACACGATATCTTGAAGATATATATAATAACCTCTGTGAGATCAATCCAGATATAAATAAAGCATGGCTAAATAAGTATTTAGGATCAGGAAACTTTGGAAGATACATAAATGGTTCTAGAATGCCATACAAATTATTTTTGAAATTAAAGAATTTGGTTGAAAATTATTTCCCAAAAGAAACATTACTTCATTTGTATAAAAAACACATGGGTGACCCAACGGGTTTCGAATTAAAGATTATTCCTCATGAAATTTATTTAACTACAAAAGATAAATTTCCCTATTCTCCACTGCCAAAAAATGAGGATACAGCAGAATTAATAGCTATAATGCTTGGTGATGGACATATAGCTGAATTAAGAAATAATAAAAAAGTACAGATAACATTAAATAAGATTGATGAAGAGAGATATTTTAAATATGTGGGTAGATTATTAAAAAGAATATTTCCCAATTCAAATTTTCGGATAACTAAAACAAAAGGAAAGGGTTATGATTGGAAAACTGTTAATTCAAGGATCCACTATGCTATATGTGAACTTGGAAAAGGTATTGAAAAGACAGGATTGATACCGGGTGATAAGGTTAAAAATCAAGTTAGTATACCAGAATGGATATTATCTAAGAAATGCTTCATTATAATGGCCCTAAAAGGTTTATTTGATACTGATGGAAGTATTGCTGTTTCTCGAAAAAACCAGCTTACAATTTCTTTCACAAACTCATCTAAAAAGCTAGTAGAAGACTTTTTTTTTATGTGCGAAGAAATCAACATACATTCTGGTGATTTATTTAAAGTAAGAAAAGGTTCTTGGCGTGTCTCTATACATAATTCTAAAGAAATAAAAAAGTTTTTGAATTTGATAAAGCCTGAGAAAATTAATGAACCATACCATTTTAAATGGTTAGGATTGAATGTAATTTACCGAAGATCTCCAAAAGAAATTAAAAATAAAATAAGAAAAGATATAGAAATTTGGAAAAATGAAAGTGTAAATCCAAATCCTAATTTTTCATATACAAGAGAAAACACCAAACTCATTAAATCCTGGTTAGAAAATAGATTTAGAGAAAATAAATTTGAATATATTTTTGGACACGAATTTAATGGTATAATTACAATTAATATGATAAAATCTGCTTTTAATACTGCTTTATTCTCTCAATATGAACTAATTTCATATTCAAAAAAGAAAAATAGCGAAAAATACCGTGTACATTGGTTTCCTGAAATAATCAGAAATAATATTATTGATTTTTGTATATTAGAAATTGAAGCAAAAAATGAGACAATTGTCTCTAAATATTTTGAAGATTTAACTTCTAATCCATCAAAAATGGCTTCTTTAAATCCTTTTAATTACAATTTATATAATGAAGCTTTAGAGGATTATGTAAATTCTATTATTTTGATTTTGAAAGAAATATATAATCGGATTAAAAAGGGAATCGATTTAGATGAAATTGGGTACTATTCCCTTTATTCACATTTTAAAAGAAGAGGGGTTGAATTAGCATTTGGAAGAAAACCAATAAGAAAGATTTTACTCCACGTTAAAGAATACAAACATTTCAGAAGAGAGTAGATATGAAATTTAACAGGTTAATTATTCTTTAGTATAATTCTATTTTATAATTTCTTAACGACATATTTTAATGAGATTAAGTACTATATCTAACAAAATTTTTACATGATAAAAATAAACATGATCATCTATGTCAGAACGAAATATCATTAAAATGGAGGATATTCTCAGTCGCTCGGGAAAATGCAATGTCCTGTTCCTGAACTATGATAACGAGGCTTTTATGAATACTGGCATCCAAGAGAGCTAAAAATTTTAGTTCAGCTCTGGAAAAGTCAGGTGGGACGCCCCCATATGCCTCAACTACAACAGGACCAGCAGGAGAACAGATTCCCGGTAAAGTAGGAGTAAAACAAGATTTAGTAACTCCATTTGCGTTCTATGGAGCAAAAAAGCTATTTCTTGCGACAGTGAATCCCGCTTACCCAATTGATTTAATGGGTAAGATTATGGAAGCCTTGAAATCAAATGGAGCCTCTTTCATACAAGCGTATAAAAATTAAGGTATTCTTAGTTTTGCGAAATCAGACTGTATGCGAGGCTGGCGACATGGAGCAGAGGATGCTTTAAAGATATCAAAGCTAGCCACGGACTCCGGATATTGGCCTTTATATACCATACGTGTGAATGATGGACAACCAACCTTCTCGTATTATAAAGGTTTAGATATTGATAAGGAGAAATTTGTGGAATATCTCCGTTCGATGGGTAGATTTAAACATCTCTTTAAACCCAAATTCCGTGAGGAGAAAATTAATGAAATAATCTTCCATACA
>WJIN01000052.1 GCA_014730295.1 Promethearchaeota archaeon
ATTCTCATCAGTATCCTCCTCTTCTACATTTTTGCAGTATTCACCTGAGTAATTGAGTAGATAAACCATAAAATCTAAAAGTATGAGCAAAGATGTAGTTCAATTTTGAGAGATTGCCGGCAGATAGTATCTTGTTAAGTTTCTACGTTTAACATCGCAACATAAAACCAATCCGTATAAAAATCAAGCGAAAAATTTACCCTAAGTTTTCGTGCTAAAGTAATAACCCAAATTATTCCCGTCCTATTTTTAAAGGGGGGTGATTTTGATCAAGTGATCTGCATATTTCGTTTGTCATTTTTGTATAAGAACATTTTTCAGAAATAATCTCAAATAATGAAGAGTGTTTATAGATCTCTGAGATTCTAATTAAATAGCTTGAACAAAATTTACAAAACAAAACATTTAAATAGCAAACTGGGTCACTTACTGATCTTAGAAAATTTTAAAACTATGATCGAAAAAAACTTTCAAAGTACGTGATAAAAAAATGGCATCTCAAAATTATCCGCAAAACCTTTCGGTCGGTGATCTGGAGCTGGCCTGCGATCTCTGTCAATCTGATGAGATCATCGAGACCGAGCAAGGCTATGTCTGCTCTGCGTGCGGGGTGGTCTTAGAGGTCATTAAACTCGAATATCACCGCCCTTATGAAGAGACACGCGTTCAGCACGCGGTTCTAGGCACCACACAAATAGGACATGCTCACGAGCGGTCTCGCACGAAACATTCCAGAAAATATCATAAATTACATAAAATTAGCAAATCAGTCACCTGTAATTCACAAGTTGATACGAGCGCTCGCGTGATAATTAGGCGGTTGGTAGAAAAATTTGACCTACCGTATAGCTTACAAGAGGCTCTCTTCACGAAATATAAACAAGCACGCTCCGAATTCGAGCCTGGGACTAAGTTCCGTAATCCTGAAAAACTTGTCCCCGGCATACTATATTATCACTGCAAATTTAATTGTTTACCAATCGATGAGCGAATTCTATTAGAAAATTCGGAGATCGGGAAGAAAGATTTCTACGAGTTAAAATTAAATGTTCTCGGTATTATGCCTAAATATTATATGCGTGACCGTCAAGCATTTATAAAAAACCAAATAATGCGAATAAGAGAGGAATTTCATCTTGGGATGGCATTTTATTACGAGGCTGAAGAGATTTTGGTACAACTTTGGGATTTGATCAAGTGTACAAAAGACGATGTGATTGCGGGACTTGTCGGTTCTATAGTGATCTTGTGCAATGATAAGTATGAGCTCGCTATCAACTCCATCTGCAAAATATTAAATATTCAAATGAGTACGATTCATTCTCAAGTAAAGCGTCGCTTTTTCGAGCGATTTGGAGTATCAAGATTCCGAGGGCTAGTCTCTTCGGCAGTAGTTCTTAAGAAGATTATGAAATCGTTAGGCTTCTTTAAAGTAGAGACCGATATAGATGAGTCTCAAGAAAAAGGAAAGTATGAATCTGAAGAAAAGGACAATCTCAAAGACAGCCAAAAAACAACCGAGGTTTTTGAGGATAAAGAAGCTCACAAAAAAGAGGAATGTGCTGAGAGGAGTATCTTACTGATAAAGCAAGACACAGATCACATTATTATTCCTATATCAAATGAATTAAGTGGTAAAGATCGGGCTATCCTTGCCTTCAAAAACACTAAAGAGGATCTATTAATTTTCATCAAATTTAAAAAAGTAAGGAGATATCTAACAGGTTATACCTATGAATTTGAAATATATCGATATTATCTTCCAAAGGGACCCCCGCATTTTATTAAGGGTTGATTAAGACACAAAATTCCCCGAGAGTCTCTGAAAGAGCCCGCGATCATGATTGATAGAGTATAATAACTAAAGCAAAATTATCTTTGCTAATGGAGTTGCGTTTCTAATGGAGTTAGGAAAATAATTACTCTTCTATATCAAAATCCATGATGAGCAAATTAGGTCAATTCAAAAAAAAAAAAATAAAAAGTAAGAAAGTGAGCTTTCTTTATATTATTCTGCCTTTTTTAATATATCGAAGGAGTCCATATCCAATCGCAAACCCGATACCAATCCCTAATCCTGCCCCAAGAAGACCTCCTAAGACAAATTGAGGCATATCTACTCCCGGCGTGTGTTCAAAACTCATACTTTGATAACTTTCAATCTTAATATCATTAGAAGTTTCGGAATTTACCAAGATAAGATAATATATTCCAATATCAAGATTATGGTCCATCTGGGTAGAGAGGAGAAACGCTGTCGAACTCGTAGTCTCTTTCTCGATCATATTGGTCACATGGACATCATCAATATCATCATTTCGCTCCAAATCCCAAAATCCTATAGAATCAATGATATAATAGGTAAGCGAATGATTTGCGTAATAAGAAAAAAAATACACCCCTCCATCTCGAATTGTAAACTCATCGTAGAAATAGTCTTCGGATTCCAAGGTGGTATATGATGATGAATATCCTTCACTTGGAGTAATCTGGCACAGCGAATTGCCGTGTTCGCTTCCTGAGCTTGCTAATATAATAGTAGCAATCATAAGTAAGGGCATTATTAATAACAAATATTTCCTTTTTGCTCTCATTTGTTCTTTTGAAATTAGTTATCACTTGAGTTGGAATTATACTAGATAAAGTACACGAAATTTTAGTGAGTATTAAAATTATAATGAAACCTCGCGCTGAGCAGGGCTCTCTTAACAATTTCTTGGAAATTACTATCGCTTCCTTTTTTCTATTTCTATTATGAATATTGCATCTGGATAATCTTTTAAATTAGAAAGGAATGGATCTTTTTTATTTAAATAGAACAAAGAGATAGAGATGAAAAAGGATTCCCTAGAAGGGAAATTACTATGAATGTTAAAAAATCAATTAAACCTGCTTTTTTATTTGGACTGATTATTATGAGTTGCCTTTTTTTATATTTTGAAGTCTCGGAGGGGTCAAATGAAATGAGACAAGAAACAGCTTTGAAATCATCGTCTATGAATAGTAATTATGGATTACTTATGGGCACGATGGACGGAATATGTGACCAATATAATTCCAATGGCTTCTTTCCTACTTTATATTGTCCTTCCCTTCAAGGATGTTATTTTGCTCTGTCTTGTTATTCAATGATTGGTAGATTGGAGGATGTCAATACTACAGAGGTCTTAGACTATATTTTTGATCATTATGATTATGAATCCAATTATTTCATTGATGAATATGCGATACGGTATCTGAATACAGATTTTGAAGAATATTACTTACCACTTAATACTCTACTGGAGGTAAATTCATATGCGATATTGTCTCTTGGAATCCTTGATCAATTAGAGATTATCAACACCGAATCAATGGTTGATTTTTTATGGAGTTGCTCCCACCCTACTGAGGGTGGTTTCATTGGGCAACCATTTAATGAAGATCTCCATGATAATTTTAAGATCCCAACCTTGGATAATACATATTTCGCGGTGAAAGCCTTAGATATGTTAATTGACGATTGGGAAGCCTATCAAACTGAATGTTCACTCTTATTAGCATATATCACGGAGTGTCAATCTATGACGCAATCAGATGGCTTCTATGGAGGGTTTGAGAATGATTTAGATCCCTCTTTTGATTCGTTAGACACCTTGGATCCGAATTTGGTCTCTTCCTATTATGCTTTAAAGACCTTGGATATTCTCAATGCTTTACAAGCGATCGATCTCGATGCATTCCATGAATATCTTTCCGATATGTATCATCCCGCAGAGTATTATTTTGACCTCACCTGGGCAGAGATCGCTCCATCGTTCGGGATCCCGGCTGCGACCTCAGTGGGACTTGATTTATCAGTACTGACGGGATTTGAGGGGGTTGCAGAGCTTGAAATATTCAATTATTTGAACTCAATCCAAAATTCAATTGGTCTATGGCCAACCAGCCTTGAATATTCGCAATTCGAACTGATTGACATCTTTCAAGTGCTACGATCGTTAAATGAATCGGGCTATATTGACTACTTCACTCCCATAGAAAAAGACGAGATTGCGGACGGATTGAACCATTTCAAAAGTTATGAAGCATATAGTACTACACCGATCAATTTAGAACGCATCTCCCGGATCTTTTCCGTAGCCCAATCGTTTACGTTATTCGATCGCTGGACGGACTTAGCCATGCATGAAATATATTCGGATATCAGAGACGCCTATTTTGACCCGTTCGGCAAGAACTATCGGGGGTTTTATGCCTATACGAATACCGGTGGAAACTATTTTCCTTTTCGGATTTACCCCATCGAATATTTTAATGTGGGCAATTACAGCTCGCTTGAGTATACTGAACACCTGCGAAACCATAAAACCGTACTCCACGCACTCTTAGCACTTCAGAACCTCTATAAGCTCGACGATTTCGAAAATTACTATGATCTCAGCGACATCTTAAACAGTACGCTCGATGCCCAGATAATCAGTCCCGTCTCCGAGCGCTTCGGGGCGTTCCTCCCGACAAATGCTCTGAGAATTTATTCTCAGGAACGCCAAGACAAATACATCTTTATGGATCAATCATACTATGCGGTAAGACTTTTAGAATTTTTATCAAACTATTTGGGATTAGCCCCTATTGAGGATTTAATAGTGGATGTTGATGCGTTGAAAACGTTTGTCTTTGATACTTTTGAGTCTCCCGGAGAATATTGTTATTCAATGCCGCGAGATACGGATAATGTCAATATCATCCTCAAAAACACCTACTTTGCAAGTTATATCATGACCGCCTTAGACTCATTCACGCAAAACACTGAAAAAATCAAGAATTACCTACTCGACCACATTGATTATACTAACCTCGAAAATATCTATTATTGCTGGAAATTGGACCAATTACTAAAAATGAATATCTCATTTGATATTAAACGAGTACAAACTATTATTTCTGAGTTATATTCTGATGAACTTAATAATTTTTTTTGTAGTCTAAATCGAAAAAAAATGTCTCATGAAGCATTATATTGGATTTGCGATATGGCGAGGAATGGGGAAATTGAATATAAGCTTTTTTTCGATCAAATTATTGAATTGGGCTCCAATTTTACTCTTCGCGTTGATGTAAATAATATTGTCTTAGACGGTCTCACGGATTATGACTCATTTAAATTTGAAAGCCTCCAATTAGGAGAATATCAGTTGATACATACGGGAGATGGGCGGTTTGAAAATGAACTTTACATCCCAATAATACAATCTAACTATCCGATAATAGTGGGAAATATCACCCGATATAAATATTTCCGCAAAGTGGACCAAATCCCGATTTCAATTGAGACAAGGTATGAACTCATCACGGATGTAAAAGCCGTAAAAAAAGTTAATTCCATTGATTTATCTGTTAATATCTCCATCTTAAGTGGTGCGACGCATCATAGTCTCGAAAATGGAACCGTTTGGACAAATATTACTTGTAACGGGGAAGTAATAGAAGAAAAGTCTTTTTTAACTGATTCTTTTGGATCTTATGTTCTATGCTTCCTTCATTATAAATATAGTACTTTTGGCAATTATAACTTCGAACTCTTCGTGAATGATGGAATAAATCAATCAGATCATCTCATCCAAACAATATCTCATTCCTATACCTATGATCTCCGCTATAATATTAGTATCTTACACAAGAGCACTCAAATCGAATTTTTGGTAAATACGTCTAGGATATTAAATAACGAAAGTTTCCCACTAATCGAAGGAAAAATATATTTGGATGTTTTCCATGAGAATTATTTTTTCAGAGTGCAGCAATATACTGAATATACCACCGAGCGGTGTTCTCTTTTTGAGATAAATTATCAATTAAATCAATCTGGCACCTATAATTTTATAATATTTCTTAGTGATGGAATTAATATCGAAAGACTCAAACTCGGTAGCTTCGCATATACCCATATTAATGATGCGAATGATCCTGGGGCTCCGAATTATATGAATGTAGAAATGTTATCTTATTTTGCCTTAATTAACGTCTTAGGATTACTGGGATGTACAATAACGATACATTATCTTAGAAAAAAACCCATTAGGTAATCATCTTATCTTATCTTATCTTATTTTTTTTTATTTATCTCATAAGCTACTCTTTTGAGAAAAGTGGTGGATCTACGATAAGATTTTGAATTTATCAATTAAAAAATATTATCTGGAGAGACAGAATTTTTCTAATCATTGCTTTTTTTGTTTAAATACTTTCATCATCTTTTGAGTTGAAATAATATAAATCTCACAGACAGATGAAAGAATTTAAGATAAAAAGGATAGTTACCTTCTATTTTGGATTTCAAGATGGAATTGCTTTATTATTAGGTCTGAGCCTTCTCGTTTATACGCTCTTGAGAGCTTCACACTATTGGATGTATTATTTCTTCGGAGCAACCCTGCTATTGTCAATCTCCTTTGAAAAAACAGTACAAAAACTAGTAATATGCAATATCGTACTATGTTTTATTATTTCTCATCTATTCGGATTGATACCGGAGAGTGTTCATCTATTAAATATCTTTACCCCGTCGGTGAGATCTTCATCATCAATGGTGAAAATCTTTTCAAGTATTCTATTTATTATGGTATTAGTATTCTCAGCTGTCCTCACTCCCCTTATCTATTTAAAAGGGGAGGATAATAAGTCGAAAACTGTTGCTACCCTTATCAATTATAGTTTCTTTATCTTAGGACTGGTCAATGCTATCATATTAACTCAAGAACGGCAGATTGAATTTTTTTCGGTATTATCCTCAATTCCCAAAGAATCACTTACAACCTCCTTACTCACTTTAACCTTTTTGCTGAGCATATACATGGCATTTACGATATATACGCTCATCTATTACAATTTCTTCATGCTAATGTTTTATTTAATCATCATAATTTTGTTTGGAATTAATAAAATAAAATATTCAGTTCACAACTCTGTTGAGAATAAATCTACTGAAAAATCTATAAAAAAAAACAAATCTAAAACAATACGAACCATTTAATCATGCGAGTCTTATATACTAAAGAAGAGGAAATACAAAAAGCAGAAGAACGCGAAAGGAAACACAGAGAGAAGTTAGATGCTAAACAAAAAACGGCAGTATTTCTTGGTATTGCAGGATTGGTTTTCTGTGGTATCGTTATCGGTTCTCCATATCTCGGTTCGATGTTCAGCCCCTATACCGACGATGAATTTACCACCGGATGGGCAGATCTTACCGTATATTATATGGGATTAAACCAAGAGCTCCATGAATTTGCCGGAGAATGTTGTATTGATCTCTACTATCTCGAAAACGCTACCATCTATGCCCAAGGACTTTCCTTAGGCGAATTTCCATATCATGTTTCGCATCCCACCAGCTTTTTATTCAACGATACAACGGACGAATTTGCATTCTACTATGGAATGCTTTTGGGAAATCCCGACCAAGATGAGCCGTATGCAAACCAAATCCTATTACGAAGAGAAGTAGCACAATCTAATTTAGAAGTATCATCGAATGTATACAATTTTACGTATACAAATTATTCCGAACCCGATTTGTTGGATCCTACTATCTCCGAGTTTCTCCTGGACTACAATTCTTCAAGCAGTGAAGCTTTACCATTCGGTACATATTCCCCTCGGTTATGCATTAATATTACCAATTTACCCTTTGGTTATTCATGGGGGGTATCATCTGTTATCCCTCCGGATCTGTTCGAGGAAAGTAAGCTAAAAAAAGAGATCGCCTATAGGAACGGATTCAATTGGAAAGGGATGATGTTGGGGTTTGATGCGGAGGTGAATGCGTCCTTGTTAATGTATGGAGCAGAAAATTACCATTTCTTTGAAGATTTACAGATTTATACGATTAATCTTACCTCAACTCAGGAACCGGAGCAATTATGGATTACCCGTCTCCCAACAGTTGATCACGAAACTGAGTTAATCGTAGAGTTCAATACAGTTCAAGAAATTTCTGTGATTTATTTATGGTCAGGATGGCTCGACGAGTATGCTTCTCAATATATTTACAATAATTATACACTACTTAAAGTGAATTAACATGAAAAAAACATATAAAATGCGAAGAGAAACGAAATCGCTCATAATGTTGAGCTTAGTGTTCATGAGCTTCCTCACAGTCGGGGTGTCTACAATTGTAAGAGTAGTCCACGCGGAGGATGCGTTCGATATTACAAGTTATGACGCCGAAAGCCAACTTATTGGGTTTATTCCCTATGCTGATAGTGGATTAGATTCCATCGCAATTCATAAATATCCCCAGAAGCAACTAATCGTATCTTATGATGGAACGGACAATCCTTATGACTCTACTGCGCGTGTTAATTTTAAAATCGGTGAGTGGAAATATCTGGGCTGTAATCGAGATGAGGTAGAGGAGATCCAACTCGACGAAGATACGAAGGTAATGCGGTCGGAATTCTGGTTTGAGACTGACCTTATCTCATGGACCGATTTGGATTATATGGATGTATTTTCGGACGGAAAAAGTTCGATCGAAACACAAAAGGAGGTTCGCTGGTTCCAATTGAAGAAACGACATGGGTGGGGCTGGGACCCCTTCTTCCATAATAGTGGAACGCGCATTTCCGCGTGGAATGATGATCTCCTCGAGATATATAAAAAAATTGGGAGCAATCCTTCCAATGCAGAGCTTAATCGGTATGTTAAATTTTGGATATGGGAAGATAAACCTTATTACTGTTTGGAGGGATTGAGACAATTACTAAAGAACCCAATCAATTATTTGCCCCAGCATTACAACAAATATATCAGATGGAATCAACTCAATTTTCCCGGAAATCCCATAAATCTCAGAGATTTTGCCCTGAAACGCTATAACGACTTCGCGATTAAAGGAGACATTTTTTTTGATATTGAGTTAAGGGATAATTTCTGGAATAGACTTACGTTTCCGGACACGGTAGAGGTAAAAGACGATGACACGGGAGATCCTATTGGAAGGTATGATAGATCTGATATAATTTTTTCGCTCGATAATGGGATGGTCCTAGGACAGAATGATCCGAATTACCCGGAGAGTAGGACCAGAATCGTTGATCTACAGGAGATTTATGAAAATAACTCCGCACAGTATCATTCCCCTCATTCTGCTATAGGGAATATGCTCGCCACCAATCCTCATAACCATGAAACTGGAATTACCACCAATGCTGTTGAAAAGATGGAGATGATAAAGGATCCGAACAAGAGGAGATCCGAGATTCCCGCTGATGTGATTGGAGATGGACAATGCGTTCAAGGTATAATTGAGCGGAGTGCCGACTGGTCATGGGAAGATCATGATATTGATCAAGGACCAAATGCGCATATTCCGGGGACTAGTATTTTGCAGCCGTTCATTTGGGAATCTGAAACAACTCCCGATATTATAACGGTACAAGACTTATACAGCTTAAAACCCTTGGATAAGATCACCTCTCAAGACCTCTATTTTGGTCATCAACTTAAGGATAGAGCTAATGCGATTTTAAAAATTCCTATTAACTACGGTCCGCATCTTCATATCGATTACTCTGAATTAAAAATAAAAGAGATTTCCCTCACTATGGCAAACGGCTTGTGGTGGGGCTATCATAATTCCTGGTCGGTTTCCAAATTTAAAAACATAACCCACGTGCCTTATTCTGCGAATGTACGAAATATCGGACTGTGTCACACCCTTCGGATAAAAGTGATAGCCCTTTCTACCTATGAATATGAACCGTATGGGAGTTCCGAACCCGGTGAGATCTCCCCTCAGTTTCCGCTAGACGACTCCCAAGTTGAGTGGCCCTCAGAAGTTGATGATGGGGGTGATATTGCGTTTTCGATGTGGGAAGAACATCCTGATCTTTTTGATGCGATCTTAGGATTTTTCATTACTATCTTTGGCTCACTGTTCAATTTCATCGTCTTCTTTGTCCTTGCCCTAATAGGCATTGGCGCCTTTCTTCTCTTTTCTATTATCAAAGCATTGCGAGGAGGAGGTAGGAAGGGGGCTATGCGAACTATGGAAGAATTACAACGGCTTTCTTTGGAATTACAAGCGAATCAACTCACAAGCAATCTCTCGCGGGCAGATATACGCCATATTCAAAGCAATTATTATTATTATCCAAAATCGTTAAAATATATCGTTGCGATGACTATCACTTCTGGCATAGTATTAACCGCGATCTGTTTTGCAATAGTCTTCTAAATCAAGAAAGGTGGAAATACATAAATGAAGTTTCAAAAATCTAATAAAGAGGAACTTAGAGGGGCACCTCTCTATCGTTCCAGGTTTTTTTTTTATATACTCACAATAACAAATTAAATTAAATGAATATGAATACTAAAAGTCAAATCACCCTCAAGTTTGGAAAATTGGATTTTATTCTGTCTATTTTGGCAGTTATATTTCTCATCTCCTCATTAATTTCATGGTTTAGTTCAACATTAAGTTGGAATCAATTTATTTTTCATTTGATCTTCACTTTAGGTTTATTATTGGGCTATTTTGGGGAAATCGCAGTTCAATTCGTCAGCTTTTTGATGTTTGGTTGTTATCTCCTCATATATTCTGTACATTATAGGATTTATATTTTAGAAGACCCCTTTACTTTGGCTTTCTTTGCGTTTAGTGGGATCTATGATCATTATTTATTGTTGTTCATCTTACCCCTTATTCTGGCAACTTATTTGGGAGCATTTGTGTATCATGACTATCGTATGCTCTTTTATACGTTTACCGCATCTCTGGTATATTGTGCTATAAGTTCAATCTTCGGTGTGTTTGAGTTTTCAAATCAATTCTCAGAAGGTTCTCTGGAGCTTATCGATTATCTTGGGATAGGAATCCAATACTATATCGCTCAGATCGTCCTTTTTATCACAGTATATGGGCTTATTTCCGGTGGCACATATCTGCTACGTGATAAATTATCACTTTTTTACGATGGGGGAGGTGGGAAGGGTGAGTAATGAAGTTCTCATAATTTTCATTTTGGAATTCATCATAGGATATTTAATCCTCACATTAAAAAAAAAGCGGCAGGAGCTACCGTTTCAGAAGGAATTTCGGAAAATTAATCAGATGTTGGGAAACAATCTTAACGAATTAGACACTCTAAGAAAAGGAGATAATCCCGAGAAGTATTTTAAGAAAGCAGAACAGATTCTAAAGGATGCTCCTGAAGAAGTGCTCAATCTGACTAGTCCAAAGAGGTGTGAGCAAATAATAAAGGAACATACCTTTTCAATATCCATTTTATCAGCTTTTAAGAGAGATCCGGTTTTTTTTGTTCTATATAGTTCCTTCTCAATAATGTTCATTCTTCCAATTGCCGAATTGTTTTTATTATTTCAGATCTCTTATATCATTAATCCGCTCATAGTGTTTATCTGCCTAATAATATCCTTGGGCTTTATTCTTAGTATTCAACGCTCAATATTGGATACGCGATTAAAAGAACGTTCTTATGAGATATATCGAATAAATAATAAGCGTAATGTCAATAGAACACGGAATAAGGTATGGGAGATGGCACATAATTTTCTTGGAATTGTTGATGTACGGGAACAGTTTAATAAATATTATGAACCGGAAATTCCCAAAAGAGTAATCTTGATGATCAAGCTTACACGGTTAGCAATACTGTTTTCATTTTGTATACTAATATATCTCATCATTAATTCACTCCTCAATTCACATCCTATTCTATTTATTTTCCAAACCTCGTTGTACTTCCTTTCGCTGATGGGATATTATATCTCCATCAAAACCATAAGAAATCAAAGATTTGAAAATTTCACATTTTTCTTCATCTGCTTAGGGTTAATTGCACTATTGGATAATATGAGGACGTTTAATCTCTTTTATTTGGTATTCTCCATATTGTTGTTCTTAACGGGAATAATTGCGGGAGTTACTTTTCAATTAAATCGGCAATATCGTGTTACAAATGGCAAAAATTCAATCATCGTGTTTTTCCACAAGAATTGGACAAATATTGTAGGACTTAGTTTCCTATTCATTGATCTCCGCATTACTCTTCTATTTTGCTTGAATTTAGGGAAATTTCAGATCTTTAACCTAACCCATTGGATTTCTTTAATTTTTTTAATTGCATCAATTAAGTCTTTTAGGAGATTTCTCTCCGCTTATAGGAATATATTCAAATATGAATCTTCCTATCTTAAACGCGAGGTCCTCTCTCTTGTGCTCTATTCGACCCTCTCGATATTATCATGTAATTTTCTCGCAAGTATGATCGGCCCAAGTTCCCTACTATTGCTCGCCTCGCATAACATTATTCAATTAATCATACCCATACTTGAGTCCTTAAGTTCGGTCTTACAATCTAACAAAGAGCAGATGGTTGGAGAAAAACCTATAGTTAAAGCCATAGCTGTAGATAAACCAAAAAGTGAAGAAAGAGAACAATCGAATACTCATAAAACTATTGTTAAAGAGGCACATCCGATTTTAACCCTAAAGGAACAAATCCACGGAATTATAGAAAAAACAGAAGAAATATTCCATTCTCAAGGAATTCCCCTCTTCTCGACGGATAAACTAGGGATAAACGATGCTCCCTCTTTATTCAAATATGTTGGCTGTTCTGTGGTACTTAACGAGCAGAATCACAAAATTATAAACATCATCCTAATTGCTTTTCCTCAAAAGAAGGAATCCCAACCCTCACTACACGAATTTCAGAATCAACTCATTCCGAGTTTTATCCAGAATTTTCATCAGATTTTTCTCAATTGGGAGGAAAACTCGAAATTGAAAGAGCTTATTAAATATCGCATCATCTCCGAAAAGTATCACAATAATATAAATGATAACTCCTTAAGGGAAGAGATTGATAGAGATTGGGGAAATATCTCTTTAATATTCGATAGTCTATATATTACTCAAAATTTTCAGCTATATAACGCCTCACAGACACAATATCCTTATTTTTACCTTCCTAATCTCCACGTCATTAACACTACTCTACTTTCTAAGCTCTTAAGCTATCTAAATTACAAATATATCATGTTGGAAAATGTAAAACGATATAGACCGACATGGGACACGATTGTCGTCTGGGTTTTTTGGTTGGTTTTTTCCATAAGGATTATATTACTTATTTACCTACAATTCATTTCTTATTTCTCAATATCTACATTTTCGATGAATCTCTTTATTCTTCTTTATGTATTGGTTATAATACTTAATCTTTGTTCAATTGTAGGTATTTTTATAGGGATTTATTATAGGAAAAAAAGGGATTATGTCCCTTTTCATCTTAAGAACCCACATATTCATAGAAAAAAGTTTGAGGAAATAATTCAAACATTAGCTCCAAATTATAAAACCCAATTAATTGCGGAATTACCCTTTTTACAAAAATATCTTGGAAATCAAAAAAACCTTTTTTTCTTTAAAAAGAACCAACAAATGTGATGATCAAATGAAAATGTATATCTTTCAGAAAAACGGTTTGAGAGATTTTGAACGTATCTCCGTTGAAGTGGTAAAAATAAGAGAAAAATCCATCATAATTCAAAGAGATAAACGGGAAGTTGAATTGGCATGGGAAAGTGAATATACCTATCCGGAGCTGTGCTACGGAGATGTGATCTTGTTATATGTGCTTAACGATGATTTTCAGAAAGCATATGTGCTGCCCTTAGTAGGGGATTTCTCTTCGATCAATATCGGTGACGCTGAGATCTTTCGATCCGAATTGGACAAAATTCGTGAAAAATATCGGAAGGACATTGAAATCAGGACGCTTATCCTCAAGCAAATCATCAGTTTTCTTTCCCAACATACTCTTGATAACTTAGATTTGATTAAGGAATTAACTAATAAGCCCGAAGATATAAAACAAAACTTCCAAGTGATAAGAGATCTTTTAGACCCGCGCTCACGAGCGATGGATGCATTAAACGACAATAGTATGGAGGAGACTTAAATGAAGCTACATATATTCCAGAGATATGACGGAACACATTTTCGAAGAATTTATGTGAATGTAGTGAAATTTGGAATCGATTATCTCTTAATTATGCGCAATAAGTCCTTAAATAGAATTGTGTTGGAAAAGGATCACCGAACGGGAATTCACAATTTATTTGCGCTTCTTACAGATGATCTTATCCATGGATTCGTGGAAAAGGACGACTTTTCTGTTATTTCCCCGATGCCCTATATTATATCCCATCCTCTATTATCCGAGCAGCTTTCAAAGGAATATCAAGAGCGCTTATTAGATGTTGAAATGGTATATAAGAAGAAAATGAGGGCGATTGACAACACGATTTCGGCTTTGACCGAGAATTTTCATGAAAGCTATATGGAGATATTTCTTGTCCTGGGAGAAATTTTATTAAGAGGAGTAGACCATCCGGGTTTTTTATGTAATCTACGAGAGAAAATCCCTAAGATCATAACACAAGGAGGGAGAGAGGGATAATGAAGGCATTTCAACCAAATTTGGAGGAAGATCTATCTATTTCGATGTTGTGCGATGAGTGCGATTTCGCATCTCAATTATTTTTGATTACATGCCCATCGTGCGGAAGCTATCTAAAACCCGCTATTTTGGATATATTTTTGCATTTTAAATCACTCTACCTCAATCTGCTGGAAACTGAATTACTCGAGGATCAGCTTAGCGCGGACTTTTTTTCTGACTTAACTGAATGGATAGATCGAGAGGATTTTAAGAGAATGACAGAATTTATTACCACATATTATTCCCACTATTATTCAGAATATTTATATCAGCTTTTTATGTATTATGCGGAAAGATTTAAAGGATTACTGAGGAAAGACTATCTGTACCGCTTTCATAGGACAATTCGCGAGGAATTAGATTTTACATTAAAAAATCTTCATGTGTATGGGAAAAAACGAAAGCAAGACAGTTCGTTTTTAGATACTTCAGGGTTTTATAATAATGAGATGGTATATATCTTACTCAGCAGGGTCTTAAAAAAATACTCGGAAATAATTCTTAGCACCCCAAAGATCTCCGAGGAAGAGAAAGTTGCGACTTATATCGTATTAAGCATGATTAATGATTTAATTAAAAAACTAAGAAATAAATTGATAACAATAAGCTCAAATACAGGAGAGGAACTCACGGAATTTAAGGAATGGGTTATAGATTTTTCATTTCATAGAGAGCAGTATTCCGAGGTCCCCCCTGTATTTGTAAAATATCTGGAATCAAAAGAGATTTACAGTATTTTGTATAGATTTCAGTTAGAATTATATTATTTACCATCACATAATAAACATCTCATTGTAAAAAGCTCATACGAGCCAGATTTGAAAGAGATCGAGCAATTGAATATTGAAAAAGGCGGGCTCTCGTGGTATCTGCTCAAGAAAGAATTAGGCCTATCCAGCATAGAAGCCCAACTCATAATCCAAGTGCTTTTACGCCGTAAGCTGGGCATTACCACGTTCTCGTATCTCCAAGGAGAGAAATTTTA
>WJIN01000053.1 GCA_014730295.1 Promethearchaeota archaeon
TGTGTAGTAAGAAGTAAGTTAGTACTACCTAATACCGATTCACGAACGTGTTGAGGTCCACAGAGACGTGCACTCTTAAAAATGCATCAACATTCTATTTATTTGTTCTATAATTGATTGAATGTAGGTTCTTTCATTCATCTTTCCCCGATAAGAATGGTTTCGAAACATTTCTAAATTTTTCTTTTCTTAACTCAATTTGGTGTATCTTATCTCTAATAATGGGGGAGATTTTTCAATAAGGCATCTAAATAGGTAGGGATAAATAAAGAAAAATGGTAGCGGGGGTTCGATTTGAACGAACGGTCTCAGGGTTATGAGCCCTGCGGCGTATTTAATAAGCGTAAACCGCTTGATTATAAACCAGGCTAGCCCACCCCGCTACGGTTGTGGAGTTAGTTCGGATATGCTTAGAAATATTTGATAAATTTAATTTTGATTTACTTGTACGAAAAATGAATTAAACATTTCTTATATTTTTAATGATCCTCAATTTAAAATCTGCTATTGTTTTATTAAAAACAATAAATTTAATTTCAATTTAATATTTGAGAGTTTAAATAGTCCGTTATAGATATTTCACATGACTCTTGATTTCTTAATTGATTTTTTATTAAACCCATGGACAATCGTATCCTTAATTTTTTGGGGGATAGTTGGTCTCTTTGTCCTCGCACTCCGAAATAGAAAACACGCCTATAACGTATTTTTTCCTTTTTTAGCAATGTTTAAGACAAAAAGATTGAATAAATTTATTAATAAATTAGGCAAAAAAGCCCCTCGATTTTGGAAAGTTTTTTGGACTATTGGTATATTTATCTCATTTAGCTTTACAATATTCGCATTCTGGTTTTTTTTTAGTAATTTTATTAGTTTAATAATCAGCCCCTCAATCACTAATGTAATAACTCCTCTTATTCCTGGGGTTACGGTGGATCTTCCGATCTTTGCCTATTTATTACTCCCACTTTTATTTATTGTAACGACTCATGAATTAGCGCATGGTGTCTCGGCAACTGCGGATGACGTCAATATAGAATCAACTGGTGTGTTGGGTGCGGGATTATTCTTTTTAATTGGATTTGGAGCCTTCGTAGAAGTAGACGAGAAGCAATTAAACTCTAAAAAATATTCACGAGGTACACGTTTACGAATCAGTGCCGCAGGTACTTACGTGAATGCAATTACTGCTGGGATTGGATTTTTGCTAATTCTTGCCGCGCCATTGATGATTTCCCCGTTCTATTCACAAGTCCCTCAGATTCGAGAGGTTTTAACGATTCAAGAGGGCGGATATAACTATGGGAATATATCTATAAATGATCAAATTCTTGCTATCAAGCATGCATCAGACTCTGATACCAGCTATGTTTCCTTAGACGCGTATCAGGGAATAGATTTAACAAATATTCTTGAAAACAAAACAGAAGGGATAAGTGTATCCGTAGGAGATAAACTCACATTCAAAGTCTTCAATCCGAGTGTTGGGATCCTAGAAAAAAACATTACATTAGGTCCCAAAATTCCCTTAAAGTACGAAATCTACGACACATACATAATTCTTACCTACAATTATACAAGCGCCCAAGAAATAAATATCAATATTACAAAAATCAATGGAGTGCCCATAAATTATTCAAATGGAATAACTTTTTGGAGCTTTCGGACCAATTTCACCTTAAATGAAATTAATTTGACCTCAGAAGGAGATGGAGATTTCATCTATCCCGTCAAAAATGGGGATCCGTATGTGGGAATAACAAGTGCATCTTCATTCATGTATAAGAACGCAATTGGCCAATTTTTCTCGAATTTTTGGCCTTATTTCGTAAGCCAAGAACTCTTTTGGTTGTTTGCCATTGCATTTAGTCTCACTTTATTTAATATGCTTCCTCTTCCTGTATTTGACGGGGATCGAATCGTGAAAGAATTCATTGACTGGGGTGTGGGCGAGAATTACGAGAAGAAAAAGACAAAGAAGGATAAGTTCAGGTTTGATCCAGATGATAATAAATTAGAACTGTCAGAATATCGCGTAGAGGAAATCAATTCAATACAATTTATAGAGGAAAATGGCACTGAGCGGAATGAAATGTTATTAGGAAAAGAAAATTTCGATCTTGTTGACGAGATTGGGGATGGATATACATCAACGATTACTTTGAAACTCCCAGAGGATTCAAAAATCAATAAAGGGACAGTCATAGAAGTATCCTATACATATTTGCATGATACTAAACGCAAATTAAAAAGAATAATACTTAATGCTATAAGAGCCATTACCTTATTTGTTGTTGCTGGAAACTTCATTCTTTCCTTTGTTAAATTCGGATTTAATCTCTTTTGGCTTCCAGGATAATAATAAATGAATGAACACGCCGAAGATCTCGATATGTTTGAAGTTGGAAAATGCGATCAATGCGGAAAAAATACTTCTGTATATTATAGGCCGCACGCGGGGCAATCTTTCTGCTCAAGGTGCCTAACTAAAAGTATCGAACGTATCATTAATAAGACCGTCTCGAAATATAATATGCTCTCTCCGGATGATAAGATTATTGTTGGACTCTCTGGGGGAAAAGATTCTATTATTCTGCTGTATAATCTAATAAAGATACAAAAAAAAGTTCATAATGCCAAACCCCTCATCGCACTTTCTATTGATGAGGGTATAAAAGGATACAGAACTCAGAGCTTAAAATCAGCACGCAAATTCTGCCAAAAGTTTGGTATTAGACACGAAATCTATTCATTTAAGCAAAAAGTTGGGAGAACGCTTGATGAAATATTAAAACTCAAAAAAGGCGAGCCTGATTTCAGATATCCGTGCAATTATTGCGCTCTTATCCGACGTAGATTATTAAATGATATTGCTCTCGAACTAGGAGGAACTGTCCTAGCATTGGGTCATAACCTAACTGATATCGCAGAAACATTTCTCATGAATATCTTATTTAAAAGATTTCCTTTAATTGCACAACAATCGCCACAAAAAGAACCAGTAAAAGAAAATACATACTATCTAAAAAAAATACATCCGTTAATGAAACTTCCCGAGGAGGAAATCTCAATTTATGCAAAGTTAATGGAATTGGATTATTATCATGCTAAATGTCCCTATAGAACACAATTTCCCATATTAAGAAAAAAAGTGTTAAACTTTATCCTAAATTTAAAAGAAACCAGTCCAGAAATAGAATTCAATCTATTTAATGGATTTCTTGAGCTTTCTGAGATTTTAAGAAAAGAATATGAAGATACCAATCTAAATTTTTGCTCTCTTTGTGGATATCCCACATCGAATTATGATTTATGTAGTTATTGTCAATTAATACAAGAAATAAAGTAAAAATATACTAGTTTATTAATTCTTCCGCCATTTTTTTTAGCATTGAATATCCTCTGATTTCTTCTTTAAAGAGAGGAACCTCGATTATGTTTTTATTCATATTTTCTCCAAATATCTTCCTTACTCTTTCTAAATGCTTCTGCTGCATGCTTCTCCTGCTTTGACAAAAATCACATAGCTCTTGAGTATCGGGAAATAATTGATTTACAATTATATTCGAGGAGGGAATTTGATATTTAAGTAGTTGATTATTTAAACGACCCGTTTCTGCAATCGCCATTTCTTCGGGGATCATTACAATAACAAAAGAATTTACATTGGGATTGGTCAAATCTTCCCGAGCTCTCTTAATGGACTCATTCAACTTTTCCAAAAGTTCAAGGGAATTATCATCTTCTTTTTCTTCCCGGGTAAAGAAGGTTTTTATCGATCCAAAAATCTTTCCCACTTTAAGTCGCAATTTGAGTAATTTCCCAATCCATCCAGATAAAGTTTCAGGAAGTCCTAAAAACCTTAATGTATGACCCGTTGGTGCGGTATCAAAAATTATTAATTCGTACTCATGATCTGTTTCTATAAACTCTAAGACCTTGGCAAATGCTAAGGCTTCATCAATGCCGGGAGGGTTCATGGAAGAAAGCTCTTGTAGGTCTCCGAACATCCCCATATCCCCCATTGCAGGTAAGCCCATCTCTTCTATTGGATTAATATTGGTCATTCCCTCAAATTCAGACATATTCGCTTTCGGATTAATTTCTAAAGCGGTCAAATTTTCCACCCCCTCTATGGGTGTAGGTTCTCCTGGGGCCAACTCTATACCTAAACTATCTCCAAGTGAATGTGCGGGATCTGTACTGATTATAAGTGTTTTCCTACCTTGCTCCGCCGCCCATATCGCAGAGCTAGTTGCGCAACTCGTCTTGCCGACACCTCCTTTCCCCCCAAACATGACCATTTTCCGGTTTAAAAGAATCTCTCTTAGTTCCATAATTAAATTGATTTTGTGATATTTTATTTTACTTTATTAAATAGTCTTATAAACTTATGATATTTAGTATATTGTGTACTTTTTCGATCTCTAATAGGAGAATTTATAGCGTAATAAAGCGACGACGCCCCCAAAAGTGCTATATAATGTTTCGCCTTCTTCTGTTTCTTTAGAGATGATTTCTATATCGGCACCGGTGCTTTCTGCCATCTCTCCGAATGCTTCTACTAATGATTTATGCTCAACTAACCCAAAGGTATTGGAGCTACACTTCGGACAGACTTCATCTTGAATTATTGTTTCTGTATCTTCAAATTCTTTCTCTTTAATAATTCGATGTTCGGTGTATCCACAATTCGAGCACTCCAATTTTGCCCGATATCTATCCAACTCTTCAGAGATAATCAGCATATCAACAGCACCATAATTTAATCCTTTTTCCACTTCTTTAATACCATAGGTGGCTAACCCAGAATCGCTAGTAATTTCGCTCATAAATTTTTGCATAACCTTTTTTTCATGAATATATTTAATATCTTCAATATTATCTTTTACGCGCTCTAATAATGCTCGGATCCCTTCTGAACCACCATACCCTAAATCCACAACGTCCATAATCTTTTCTTGCAATCGATAATCCAGACTTTCATCTCTTACGAACTTCTCTTTGGAGGGTCCGGGGCCACCTATGAATATACCCCGAAGCTCTTCCATATCTAAGAAGATTTTATTAATTTCATCAGAAATTCTTCGATAAAAACGCTTCTCTCCTTCCTCAATTAATCGTTCAAATCTTCTTTGAGATTGTCCACCTGCGCGATGTTTGCTATGTATTCCAGATGTGAATTCTCGTACTACCTCTACTCTATTTCCCTTAACATATCCTACTGCCGATTCTTGACGTCCAATTACAATTAAACCATAGGTTGCTTTTTCTTGGAGCATATCTTCCAGAGGCCATAACAAGAATTTACTATCACAATGATAGCGAAATGTATTAACTACATTCGGAGGTTCTACGATATAAAGTTCGTTTTTTTCCGTTCCTGGAGTATCATTTTGAGGTATTGCCCCCGAGAACATAATCATTCCATTTTTAGGAATTTCTTTGAATGTCCGTAATTGTCCAAGTAAGCTGGAGATGCTATCAAGTACATTTTTTCTGGTTAATTTGGATTTGATATTCTGACTTTCACTTACTTCATTTTTTAAATAATTGGTAACATCAGACAACTTCTTATCAGGTGGAATATATAAACTGACCAATTCTGTGTGAAATCCCTTTTTATCTTTAAGCTCTTCTATAAGTTTTTTCGTCCTGTATCTCTTAAGATCCACACCTTTTTCTTCACTTTGTTGGCTCATCTTAATCTACAAATTTTATAATTATCCAAAAATTAATAGTTTTTCGTATATATCTCATAAATATAGTAGAAAAATTGTATAAATTGGCTATTAATGACTAACCAGAAAGAAAACACACATTTTATTCCCAAGGACCATCCACGATATAAAAGTTTGACATATCGTCATAAAATTATCGAAGGGATGAAAGATTTAATTGTCGCTGAAGCGGGCCTAATTGCACATGGGAGAGGGGAGGCTTTCGATTATATTATTGGAGAAAGCACAACGGAAAATGCGAAAAAAGCAATCGAAGCAGCAATCGCCGCATTTTATTTGGCAGACCATCCAGTTATTAGCGTAAATGGAAACGTGGCAGCTCTTATCCCAGAAGAATTAGTAAAATTTTCTCAAGTTATTTCCGCACCCTTAGAAATTAATTTGTTTTATAGGAAAGAGGGGCGGATTGAAGCAATCAAAAAGGTTTTGCGAGAGGCGGGAGCACAAAATTTGCTTGGTGTCAATGAAAGTGAGATGGTTGAGATTGAAGAATTATCGAGTAATAGACGATTAGTAGATCCTAGAGGGATTAAAAAAGCAGATCTCGTGTTTGTACCCCTAGAGGATGGAGATAGAACAGAAGCTCTCAAGAAAAACGGGAAACAAGTCATCACCGTAGATTTAAATCCCATAAGTAGGACCGCTCTATGGGCCGATATTACGATTGTCGATAATATTATTCGCGCTGTACCTCTCATGATTGAGACTGCCCAAAAATTTAAAAATTTCCCCCGAGAAAAATCTAAATCAATAATAGCTAATTTCGATAATGTTAAAAACATCCAAGCTTCCCTAGATTTGATAATTTCCTATATTGAAGAACAAAAAATAGAGGCATTCAAGGGATTAGATGTTTGACCCTTAAGAACATTTCAAAAAAGAATAAATGTTTTTATTTCATTAATATATTATAATTACACTAATTACTAAACGATCGCAAACTGACCATGGGAACTGAAAAAGAATCAAAACCCAACTTTTTTGGCATACACGGCAAAAAAAAGGACTATATCATCAGAAGATGTACTACAGATGATTTGGAGGGGGTTATTGAAGTAAATGAAAGAGAACTCCCAGAAGATTATCCCTATTTTTTCTATAAAAGCATTTTGGATAATTATTCCGATTCTTTTTTAATTGCATGCGAACGAGACAATCTCGAGAAAATAATTGGGTATGTTATGTGGAGGATAGAGCGTACTCCATCGATAAACAGCCTGAAATTAGTTAATAAAGGCCATTTGGTTAGTATCGCGGTTTCAAAGGGATGGCGACGAAAAGGTATTGCCACCGCACTTCTTAAGAAAAGTATGCCCGAAATCCAGAAACAAGATATCTCTGAATTTGTTTTGGAAGTTCGTGTCTCGAATTATCCCGCGATTAATCTATATAAACGTTTAGGGTACAAAATCCAGACAATTAAGAAGGCATATTATCGAGATGGCGAAAATGCTTATTATATGGTACGAAAAACAAAATCATAAACAATCATAGCTGGGATTCTTCCAGACCTTTTATTAAGCAAGTGATTGTACGATTTATCGGAACTTGATCTTCATCTTCGCTATATGTAACTATTCTTCCATTAATAAAATCAATTTCCGTCTTCTTTCCTTTCAATACATCCTGCAGCATTGAATTGATATTATCTTTCGTCTTTCGTGCTACATCAAAACATACTTCCACATAATCTTTGTTAGTGAGATTAATATTTCTCTTCCGAGCAATTACTAGCGCTTCTTCTATGGCATCTCGAATAAGATTTCTTAACTTCTCCCTTTTAATTAATTCACCATTTTTGAGACGAGTTAAAGCCCCAAATGCGTTAATTCCTATATTTACAAAGATCTTTTCCCAGCAATTCCGTATAATATCGTCCACAATCTCCGTTTTAATACCCGCCCTTGACATTAATTCTGCCAAAAGACCCAAATCTTCAATGGCACCTTCTTTTTCGCCTTCTGGAATATCATCCTTAAAAGGAAATCCTATCCTCGTAAAACCTATACCCGTATGCTTCACTTTACCCGGGTGAGGAATTAAGGCTCCGTTAGATGTAATTCCACGAATAATTTTATGTTTGGAGATAAAATTTTTAACAATATCCTCATTTCCAATTCCATTTTGGAGAATAACTACCCAATCCGTTCGTTGAATTAATTCCTGATATTCTGATAATGCTTCAATTATATCATAGGTTTTAGTCGTTAGAAAAAGGAATTTAAAGCTATCTCCTGAATTATGTTTCAAATAGTCGAGAATATTAGTATACCCATTTATGTTGTCAATGAGTATTTCTTCTGATCCTTTTTCTAATATTAGCCCATTTTCATTTATTGCCGTTATATGTGCCTCTCTGCCAAAAAAGTTTATCTCGATTTTATATTCTTCCGAAATAATATTCGCTAAATAACCTCCAAACAAACTACCGATTGATCCTGCTCCAATAAACGCTATCCGTATTTTTATTGTATTCATAATCCAATTTCACCGTCTGGATCAGACGTTCTAATTTTTAAAAAATTTATCTAAGCTCATTTGGCCTTTAGAAACCGTTCCCGAATCTTTTTTCACTTCTAAGATATCAATATCTCCGGGTCTATTTCGGGGGTGTATGTTTAGTTTATCCATCATCATTAATGAATTCTTAGGAGCATATCCCGAAAAATGATTGTTAAAATATATCCCCACAATTTTAGCAGTATCAATAACAGCTTCCACCAACTTGCCATATTTATCGATTTCTTGCTCGCTAAAAAGATAATCAAACCAAATTCTCTCCCCAAAACCGTGAAATCTAATATAGGCGAACTCTTGATTGGTGATATCCATTCTGGGAGGAAGCGTTGGTTCTATTACCGCACAATAGGTTAAAGCATTCTCTCTCAGATATGCAAATGTTTCCTCATCCATCCACGATTCATTTCTGAATTCTACGGCTAAGTTATATGGCGCATCACGATAATCAATTGGCCATTCATTTATGAACTCTTTTAAATTGGAAAAATGCTCATCTTTATTAAATGAGGGGGGCAACTGAATGAGGAATGCCAATAATTTTCCCGATTGAATTAAAGGCTCCATCACCTTCAAATAGACCTCTAAATGATGGTAGCATTCAGTCAGATCTAACTTATTCTCATGAGTGATTACACGGGGAATTTTTGCCGTAAATACAAAATCATCAGGAGTCCGTATCGCCCACCCCTTCACGATCCTCTTCGAAGGAATATTATAGAAGGTGGTATTAATTTCATTCGTATAGAAAATCTTGGAATAATAATTGAGAAAATCTTTACTATCTAGGCTCTTAGGATAAAACGGTCCGACCCACTCCTCATAACTCCAGCCCGAACATCCTATATATGTTCTCTTTGACATTTTGTTTAGTTTATTAACTGCTATTTCACTATAAGATATGTTGCCAAAAAAAGATATTTTTTCAATATCCATCTACCGATTTGATTTATTGGATAAAATGATTATGGATAGCCCGAAAATAATTTCCACAAAACAACGCGTTTTTCTTTTCTGATCTCGGTCTTAGTTCCAAACCATAAAAATAGTGGACAAATTATTACACAATTAACTGTTTGTGTCCCTATCTTACCTATTAAAGTTTTTGGTTTTCAAACCGTAAAGCTTTTAATATCCAAATTACTTAAAATATTTGTCGATGGATGAAAGTTAAAGTATGAAAACTTCTATTACATTCATCGCAAGTTATTGGATGGTTCCATGGTTCATCTGTTGATGAAGCATCACCGATAACTGGCATGGCCCTATGGAAGTCCTTCGGTAATATCGATACGACAGGAAATAGGTGCTTAAGCGACCATACGATCATCGAAAATATCTTATCCTTGGTTAGCTTAAGGATACCGTGCCAAGCATGAGAAGAATCATGCTCATAGGAACACACCCCAAAAAGATAATATTTCATATTATTTATGTAAAATAAACATGGAATAAGTCTTCTTGAAATCGTCTCAAATTTTTAATTGTCTTGAGATCGTAGTATCTCATACACGACACCCTATATGTGAGCTCTCTGAACCTTTCCCTGAGTAGTTGCCAATACGCCTCTCTATTTGGTGGATATCTAGGCTTGGGCACCGATGAAGAGCGTGACAAGCTGCGATAAGCTCGGGTTAGTCGCACGTAGACGTTGACCCCGAGATTCTTCAATAGGACATCCGCTCGCGGCTCAATAATCCGCGAGATTCTCCTGTGAGAAGGGGAACCCCGAGAAGTAAAACATTTTAGTATCGGGAGGAAGAGAAAACAAGAGTGATTCCGTGAGTAACGGCGAGCGAAAGCGGAACAGATCAAACCGAATCCCTAGAGAAATCTAGTGGAAATGTGGTGTGTGGGCCTCGTACGACCTAACCATTGAAAGTGAATACCCCTGGAAAGCGGAGCCATAGAGCGTGATAGCCGCGTAACTGTAAATTGGAAGGTTGCTGCGAGTGTCCCCGAGTAATGCGGGATAGTTTTCTCGTGTGAACATGCCAGATACACATTGGCAAATCTAAACATGTCCCAAGACCGATAGCGTAGTAGTAGCGTGAGCGAAAGATGAAAAGAAACCCGGAAGGGCCGTGAAAAGCGCTTGAAACCAAATAGTTTAGTAGGGAAGCGGCGTGGAAGGACAGATTCTCCGAGAATGAGTCCTGGTGACGGGATATCATATTGGAGAGGACTATCGTCGCTTCATCAGTCTGGAATCATTGGCCAGGGAGTTTGCAGTAGAGGCGAGCTTAAATGTTTACCAACATGGAGGCAAAGGGAAACCGATATTCCTGCAGCCTAATTATCACATTAGATCGACCTAATTCTTTCGGTGCGGTTTTGCCGTTTCCGCAAAGGATTAGTGACATCTTCTAAGGAATTAGGTCAGAGGAACGGTCTTAAAGGGCCTAAAGTCGCTGCTGCAAGACCCGAAGCCGGTCGATCTATTCCTGGTTAAGATGAAGTCGTTCGAAAGGACGATGGAGGTCTGCACCAGTGCTGACGTACAATTCGCTTGGATGAACTGGGAATAGGAGCAAAAGGCTAATCTAGATCGGTAATAGCTGGTTCCTTCCGAAGTTGGTCTCAGCCAAGTCTCAGACGAGGTTGCCAGTGGCGTAGAGCACTAACTGAGGTGTCTGGAGGAGAGATCCTTCACCCCTCTCTTAAACTCCGAAGCTGCTGGCGCTATAGACTCTGGGAAACGGGTTGGCGGGCGTAAAGTCCGTCGCCGAGAAGGGAACAACCTAGACTTGGGTTAAGGTCCCAAAGTGCAGGTTAAGTGTTAAACGAAAGGGCGTCATATTTCTAAGACAGCAAAAGGATAGGTATAGAAGTAGCCACTTCCTAACGAGTGTGTAA
>WJIN01000054.1 GCA_014730295.1 Promethearchaeota archaeon
ATGTACCGGTGTAAAAGTGTTGTTTTTCCAACACTTCCGTCTCCAATAACGACTAATTTCATCGACATTTTTGGTTTTGACATTTTCCTTAGCAGTGAAGAGATTTGTAATTTCCTAATGTTTCTTAAAAATAATAGAGATAATTATATTAAAGTCTTGATAAAAATAATTTTTATGGCTTTATAAACGGAATAAAGCTTCGTAAATATTATCTATTAATATAAGAAGCATTTAAACTACATTCAACCAGAAGCAATTCTGCATCAGATTTGGCTTGAACTTTTATTGTGTCCTCTTCCTTTATTTTTACGGCAGAAAGGGTGATAATTTCTTTCTCTTTAATTTTTATGGGACCCCCTTCAAGAAGATAAAGATAGACGCCCCAATTATCTTGAATATCGTAAGAAAGAGTATAGTCTTTTTTTAAAAAACAAGAGCACACAATAGCATCAGATCGAATATGTAATGCTTTATCATGTGAATTTGAGACGATAGGTAAGAATTTATTTGTTCTCTCCTTTTTATCGACTCTCATTTGTTCAACTGAAGGTGTCAAGCCTAATTGCTCGGGATAAAACCACATTTGGATGAATCTCATAGGTTTGTCGGGATTATTATTAATTTCAGAATGATCCATTCCTTTTCCAATAGTGGTATGTTGAACCCATCCTTTCTTCAAGATACCCCCCTCTCCATTTTCATCCGCGTGTTTAAATTCTCCCTCAGCGCAATAGGTAACTACCTCGTTTTTGGTATGGTGATGAAGTGGCCATATGGCCCCAGGGGACAATGTATCATCATTGAAAACTCGAAGTGTACCAAAGTGAATATTTTCGGGATCATAATTCTGGCCAAAGGAGAAGTGCCACCGACCGTCAAATGTTCCATTCTTGATTCTCCCATGTGCATGATAAATTTCATTCGGTTTTCTTATTTCGATAACTATTATCAACTCGATTAATTTTAATCCTAGAGCAAAACTAAGAAAAATGTAAATTTAAACCTAATGCTTATAAATAACACAAAAAGAAAAATCAATCAATAGGAGTATTCAATTTGAGATCTTAGATTATAAATTTTTATATTAAGAATGCATCATTAATCTTGTTAGGGGTAGATAGAGAGAAGAAGAATTATCTAAAAAATATAAAAGAAAAATCACAACCATATCAGCATGAAAAAACCAATTATATTTGGGCATAGAGGAGCTTCTGGGTATTGTGTAGAAAATACAATTTATTCATTTAGAAAAGCAGTCGAAATGAATGCAAATATAGAAACTGATATAAGATTGACGAAAGATAAAGTTTTGGTATGTTTTCATGATCCGGGATTTAAGATTAATAATAATTGGTATAAAATCAATACGATTACATTTGAAGAGCTCAGAAAAATTAAATTCGCTGATCAGCGTCAAATCCCTCATCTTAAAGAAGTATTTGAGTGCTTTAATCATGATTGCTATAATAATCTTCTTTATAGTTTTGATATTGGTAGTATTGATGCGGGAATTGGAATCATAAATTTAGCAAATAGAGTAAATATTCTTCAAAATATAATGATCACGGAAACAAGGATAAAAAACCTCAAAAAGTTAAGGAAATATAATAAAAATGTAAAATTGGTTCACACAATCCCTCATAATATAACGAAAATAGAAGCTTATGGGATTGATTTTGATTTACTAAGAGAACTATGCATAGAGACTCTAAATATAAAAGCAAACAGATTTATGAACGAGAATTTTCATTTTATAGTCAAAAAAGGCTTCAAATGCTTTATTTGGGGTGTAAATACGCGAATTCGAATGAAAAAAATTCTAAGGATGAGGGAAAATGGACAAAGAGTTGATGCTATCTATACCGATTATCCTGATAAATTAAATAAAATAAGATCAAAATCATATTATAAATAAAATTTATATCTATAAAGGATGATTTGAAATTGAAATGGAAGTGGATCAGTCGGAGTTATAAAATACTCTTCTTCTTAATCGTAATAAGTTGGATTATTCTAGCAATAATTTTTGGTTTATTTGATTTGCTGATTTCTCAATTCATCGTGAATTCGGATTCTATAGCTGGAGCGTTTGGTAGAGATTTTGGAGAAGCACCTGGATATGGATTAATTGGAATTAGTATTGCGATATTAATAGGTAAGAATTTTAATAACCTAAAAAAACAAAAACTTGGGTTAATAGTTCCACTTATAATTGGATTAGTTTATTTAAGTATAGCAATAAGCTCTGATTCCTTAAAAGGAATAATAGATAGTCTAGCTATACTTACCATATTTATTGCGTTTTTCCTTATAACTATGAAGAAAGATTGGAATAAATATAGCATATTCGCGTGGGTTACCTTCATTATAGCGATTCTAAATGTTATCTTATTTGTCCAAATAACTAAAATTGCGTGGGGACGTGTACGATTTAGAGATCTACTACCTGGTTTTGAAAATTATACTCCTTGGTTTATCCCACGGGGTCCAACTGGTAATAAATCCTTCCCTTCAGGGCATTCGGCTATGGGGTTTATAACAATCCCCTTAATTCTAATAATCAATAGGCTAAACATTAAAAAAATATATCGCTGTGCATTGTCATTTTTCATTATCGGATGGGCATTCTTTGTTGCAATATCAAGGGTGTTAATAGGAGCACATTACGCTTCTGATGTTCTCTTTTCAGCAGAAATGTCGCTAATACTCACAATTCTAATAATTAATTATATTTACAGTAAAAAAGAAGTATTATAAGATTGATTTGAGAATTAAATATAATTGTTAAAAATTAATATAATACTATAACAACAATATGAAAAAAATAGTAGATAATATTTATTATATAGGACTCTCAGGCTGCCAGGTATACCTACTCGATACGGAGAGCGAGGATGGATTGATATTGATTGATTGTGGGATGGATATTGATATGATAATGGATATCTCTGAGGAAGGATTCGATACCAATCAAATAAATCATTGCATTATTACACATTGCCATATCGATCATATCGAAGCATGTCATAATCTCAAGGAACTAAATCCAGATGTTAAATTTTATGCTCATAAGTCAGATGCACAAGCAATAGAAGAGCAAGGACATGATCAACGAACTGCCGCATCATGGTATGGAACAAAGTATAAACCAGTGAAACTCTATAAAAAATTCACTAAAGATATAGAAACACTAAATTTAGGTGATTTCGAGCTAAGAATAATTCATACTCCTGGACATACCCCAGGTTCAATTTCTGTCTTGGTAGAGAAGGCGGGAAAAAAGATTTTATTTGGTCAAGACATCCATGGACCATTCTATGAAAGTTTTGGGTCCAATTTAAATGATTATCAAAGCTCAATGCAGAAATTACTCGATTTGCAGCCCGATATTCTGTGCGAGGGGCATTTTGGGATAATTCAACCCGCAGATGAGGTGGAACATTATATAAAAAATTACATGAACTCAAATAAGCCATGAAATTAATTTGATTATTTCAATTTTTCTAAGTATTCGATCTTTAAGACTACAGCCTTTCTTTTTCATAATTCTACTTACAATGACCCCTCTAGTGATTTAAATATGACCAAAATTATTCATCCTTACTAATTTTAAAATTATTTATAATAAATAGAGAGGTGGATTATGGGCATTTTAAGAGAGATTTATGATATTATTAAGGATTCTTATAGGGGATCCATAAGAAAAAAACAATTAAGAAAACTAATCGATAATATGATACTGGCAATTGAAACAGATACCGTAACAGATTATTTTCCATTTAAATTTAAAAAATTAGAAAGGTTGGTTCTCTCAATTAACTTTAATGAAACAAAGGATAAAGAAAATTTTCAAAAATATCTTCAAATCAAGAGGTACTACAAAAAATATCTTGGAAATATACATTTAAATTATTAAGCTTATTCCGAAAAAATGAGAGATCATCTAATTTTTTTGGAGAGGCGATCTTAGGGTTTTTTCCAACCGATTTTTTCAGATATTTGGGCGTGATTATTGCACTCTTTCGACCCAGACAGGAGAACTCCATCCTCGCTCTCCATCGAATTGGGTTACTCTTACATAGTAATATGCTTTATGTCCAATACCGAGATTTTCATCCTTAGTAGCAAATGTAATTCTATCAAATTCGGGGACACGAACGCAGATGACCGAACCATTTTTTATGAGCTCAACACATTCAATCTTATTTGTTCCGCATACAGTCACATTGATGATTGGCTCTTGCTCAATTTTTATTTCTTGGCCCATCAAAGCATCTTCTATTTTCAATTTAATCCACATCCTTTCCCCCGTTGTTGCGTAACAGTTCCTCTTATGCATGGAATTCAGAAGGGATTTCGAGTCTAATTGATCGGCAAAGATTCCTGTGATACCCGGACGATATCTGAGAATAGTATCTAAATTTCTCATTTTATATTGTCTAATTGGACAGCCCGGATGAGTATAATGATCATCACCACCAGCTACAAATCCTAATTTTAAGCCATAAGCTAATGCCCATTGAACACTTCCAGTTTTTCGATGATTAATCAGTGGTCGGTAGCCATCGCCATATTTTTCACTACTCCCATGCATCGAGTAAATTTCAACAACTTTCTCTTTTCTATTATCCACTTCTTTCCAATATGTTCCCATCGGATAACTCATTGGGGTATGAGAGACAATTTCGCAAGGGAAATTTGCCAAACGTTGATATAGTTGATGTTGGAAGCATCCATCCTCTGAAATGTAATCCACTAGAGGAGCATCTTCCGCACTTTCTAAAGGAAAATAAATTATTTTATCACTCACCGCATCATATCCCAAATTTGAATTTCTCAACATATTTACATAAGCAATTCTGCCCGACCATTCATATGCAGGTATTGCTTGAAATGTTTCATCCGACCATATTTTTGCCAGATTAACAATATTCTCCCATACTTTTCTACTGAAAGGGAGATTTATGTTTTTTCTACCCTCCATCCAATCATTATACCGCTGGTTAACATGATCAGCAATAGCAGCAAAATCTAACAAAGAATAATTTTTAGCATAATGATAAGCGTCATTCCCTGTACCCATTCCATCGGAAAATTCCCGTGTATGAATGTGAATATCACCCCAATAAAGTTGAGATTTGATATCTCTATCGCGAATTATCGGATTTGATACAGCTTTAATATTTTTATATTTTATGTAGATTTTTCCAATATTCTTATGTAATTCTTTAAATTCGGGGAAGGCATCATAACCTAGATTTTCTTTAAATAATTTTCTATTACTTGTTTTCTTGGCTATTTGAACGTTTTTAAACTTAACCGCTCTCTCAATTTTTGCATGACCTTCTTCCAATTTTGCGGTATTGGGACACTCTAAAGAAGGCTCGCAATCCAATTGAAGCGTTTCATTAAAGTAAATATCACGATTTCCATATTTATCTAAGGCAACTATTTCCAAGTCCACTGGATTGTTCGAAAAAACCATCGGTAATTTTACCAGAAAAAATTCTGTTTTTCCCGGTTTAATTTTTATTTCTTGTTTGGCTATTCTCCTAAATATTTTCTCATCAGGTCTTTTTACATCAATCGCACAATAAACCGCGTCATAATATGCTATATCTCCTGCCGTTGATTTTTCTTGGGTGCTGTTATATGAAAACGTTATGTAGGAGCCTTTTCCTGATGATTCTTTCAGAATATATTCTAGCATCAGTTGCGAGCCCGTTTCTCGAATATAACCGTCAATAGAAGAATCTATTGTACAAAATTTTTTTTGTAAGCTAATAGGCTCCCAACCATAAGGTATAACAAATCTAAAAATCGTTTTTTCTGGGTAGGGAGAGTTAAGCTCTACATTCATTCTAATTTTTTGGTTACTATGAACCACGACCTCGGAGTCGACCTCAAATTGAGCGGTAAGATCGCTTTCAGAATCAAAATAATAATCCAAATAGGGCTCTTCAGGACTTTCTTGCATTTTCAATTCATATATTTGATATTTCCCCTAATAATTAATTTTAGCAAATTAAAATTCGGATTAAAACCTAAAAATGAGCTTGTCAAATTTCTTGGAGGTATAAAGAATTAGATGAATACCTCTTCTTTTAAAGAAATTCTTTTCATCCCAAAACGATTATCAATATAATATCTTAAATTTTAAAAAATGAGTTCTAATCTCAAAATTTTATCCTCTAGGCAATATTTTAAAAAATGGATGAATAAAAAAAATAGATATTAAAAAGATTACTTCTAATTGGAAAATTCACTTACATTCTAATTCTGATCCTGTCCTCATCGTATCCGTGATCTATAAGGAATTTCTTCATACGAAATTTATGTTCTCCTTGCAGTTCTAATACATTTTTTCCGCGTAGAGTCCCTCCCGCACCTACCTTTTTCTTGGCTTTTGTGAGCATATTATCCAAATCAGCATCGGTGTTTCCTTTAAATGAAATCAAAGTGACCACTTTTCCCCATTTCCGTCGATCATTAGAAATCACGATTTCTTGCTCGTCGGCCGATAAGTCTGAGCAAACGCAGAGCTCTTTCGGTAACGAACAAACAGGACAGATATCTCTATCTTCGCTAATTTTAAATTTTCACAACTTTTTTGTTAATTGTAAATTATCGATAAAAATTGCATTTAACATTTATTATAACATCACCATCTATTAAAAATCTTTATTAAAAATTTGCTAGAATTCAGTATAAATTAGGTATTAATTGAAAAAATTTGCATGCCATTAAATGAGGATTTGAACTAATCATACCCAAAGGCGTGAAATTTTTAATTTCACTAGAACTGCTATTCTCTAATCTGTTTTATTAAAACAAAATTTTAGTTCTAATTTTAAGAAGTTTCTAAGTTAGAACCCAAATTATGGTTCAATATGCATTTGTATTTAGTCTGACTTTGTTAACTAGTTAGGTTCAAATGAATTAATCCATAAATAAAATTTCGTCAATTATTTAAATTGAGGAAAACAAGTACTTTAAAATGGTATGAATTCTCAGGGGGGATATTTTTTTTAAAGAAACATTAAGAGATCGAAATATAAAGCAGAAAAATATTTATGTTTTTAAAATGCATTCTAAATTAGATTATAATGTTAGAGGGAAAAAATTTAGGTTCTCCAGAAGAATTTTGGAAATATTTCCAAGCCATTTCGCAGATACCCCGATGTTCTGGAAAAGAGGAACATATACGCGAATATATTAAAAATGAAGTGGATCGATTTGGATTCGAGAACCAAATTGATGCCGCGGGTAATCTTATAGTAAATATTCCTTCGAATGATCCTAATGTACATTTAATGATACTTCAGAGTCATATGGATATGGTATGTGAAAAGAATGAAAATGTGGCCCATAATTTTTCTCAAGATCCATTAAAGCTTAAAACGGTTGAAGTCGCTGATGAGACGTGGGTTACCGCTGAAGGGACGTCATTAGGTGCGGACAATGGAGTGGGTTTAGCACTTTCGTTAGCTCTTATGGAAAAAATATATGAAAAAGAATTACAATTTGATAATATTAACATCAGAATAATATTTACGGTGAATGAAGAAGCGGGACTTACCGGCGCACTCCATATTGATAAAGAACTCATAGATGGGGATTATTTAATTAATTTAGATTGTATGGAAGCTGATAGTATTATAATAGGGAGCACTGATTGTAGATATACTGTTATAAATATCAAAATAAAACGAGATACAAATATCCAAAGTGATGAAGTTTTAGTACCAGTGAAAGTTTATGTTAAAGGTTTATTGGGAGGGCATTCGGGTATTGATATAGATAAGGGGAGAGCAAATGCGATAAAGCTAGTTGTAGAGGTCTTAAAAAAGATCGATAGAGAAATGGGATTGTATCTTGAATCCGTGGAGGGAGGGGAAAGTTTCAATGCGATTCCAAGAGAGGCTTCAGCAAGTTTTTATGTAAATGAAAAAAATTTAGACAAGCTAAAAACCTTTTTGACTCAAACAGCGGAGCGTTTTAAAAAGAGATATGAAGGATTTGAAGAGGATATTAAAATTATATATAAAGAGCTTCAGAAAAATAGCCCTAAATATGAGGTATTTCAAAAAGAAATTCAAACAAAAATTCTAAATATCCTTTATCTATTACCGTTTGGACCGATTTATTGGCACCCTCATCTTGAAAATCTCGTACATACTTCTACCAATTTAGGAACACTTGAAACGAAAAAGAATAAAATACAGATTGAAATGTATCATAGGAGTTTTGATCAGCAAAATATATTAGAGATTTCCACGGGCATTGACTCATTATTAGAATTATCAAATATGAGATATAAAATCAACGAAGCAGGGGAATTTGGTGTGTGGAATCCTGAGATAAATACTGAATTCCTAAAATTTTCACAAAATATTTATAAAACTCTCTATGATAAGGAACCTGAGATAAGATCTGTTCATGCTGTCTTGGAGTGCGGGATATTCAAGAATAAATGTCCAAATCTAGAAATAATTACGATGGGTCCAACGATTGAAGCATGCCATTCTCCCGATGAAAAATTGAATGTAAATAGTGTCGAAAAATCATGGAATTTTTTGAAGACACTTCTGAAAGAAATTAGATGAGGAATTCCACCGTTTTTCTATTATTTTTGTTTCATCTATATATCTCTATATATACTATAATAAAACTATAATCAAAATTAATATTAATCTAATATATTAATTAAATAAGGAATAGTTTAAAGAATGGATAATAGAGAGTAATCAAAAAAATACATTCGAAAGATTTCAAGAATTTTCAATGATTTCTAGATTAAGAACTCCGACAAAAAGTAATAAAAATTCTTTCATTCAAACAAAAAAAATATATAGTATTTAAATATGGTTAAAAATGTCGGTCATTAAAACTAAGGCTCTGTGTATTTTTAGCAACGATGATAAAATTCTCGTATCAGAATATAAAAATCCCAAGACAGGAGAACCCTTTTATCGCCCTTTAGGAGGAAATATTGAATTTACCGAAAGTAGCAAACAAGGCTTAAAGAGGGAGATACAAGAAGAATTAGAAACATGTGTTTGTAATTTAGAATTGCTGGATGTAATTGAGAATATTTACTATTTTAAAGATAAATATAGTCATGAAATTCTTTTCATTTATGACGGGATGTTTGAGGATGAGAAATTTTATAACTTAAATCAATTCGAGGGATATGAAAAAACAGACAATAGAAAGTTCAAAGTAATGTGGAAACCTTTAGGTCAATTTATTCGTGGAGATGCTATTTTATATCCCGAAGGCTTATTAGATCTACTGCAACAAAAAGTCTTTCTCGATCAAAATTACAATTTTTCAGAAATTCAAGAAACCGAATTATCCGTATAACTGAATCTAAATAAATCTTAGTTCTTTTATTTGTAAATTTTAATCTAATTCTAGAGTTAGAGTATTAATGTTTAGTGAATTTGATGATAAAGAGAAATTGACTGATATTCTTAAAGAGTATTTACCCGAATCCTTTGTCCAAGACGTCTTAGATCGATATAACACCGAATTTATTGGCGAGAGACTTGTGAAATTAGACTTAAAGAATCTATATCTTAAAGAATTACCCGAAGAGATCACAAGTTTTAAATCTTTAAGGAGATTGGATTTAAGATATAATGAGCTGAGAAAACTTCCCGATAATATAGTGAACTTGATAAATCTGAAAAGGCTTGATTTAAGAAATAATAAATTTGAAAAATTTCAATCCATCTTATCTAATCTGATTAATTTAACGCAACTAGATATTAGAGAAAATAATATACAACAATTTCCCGAATTTATTCTAAAGTTATATAACCTAAGGGAATTGGAATTAAATAAGAATTCGATTAGCGAGTTTCCAGGAGGTCTAAAAAATTTAAAAAAGTTGAGAATTATTAACTTGAGGCATAACGGTTTGATAGAAATTCCTAAAATAATCTGTGAATTGTCTAACCTTAGAGTTCTGGATGTTGGTAATAATCAACTTAGGGAAATACCAAATTCAATCAATAATTTGGACAAATTAATTTTTTTAAATTGCCAAAAAAACCGTTTAGAATCTATCCCCACAGCATTATCCGATTTAAAACGATTACAACGATTAGATTTCCGATCAAACAATTTAGACTTTATACCGAAACAGATTTTTAATTCGGATTCCTTAGTTAAGTTTGATTTAATTTCGAACAAATTTACTGAAATTCCTGAAGAAATAGGAAACCTATATAAGTTAGTAGATTTACGTATTTATGATAATAAGGTTCAAAAACTTCCCGAAAGCATAGAAAACCTAAAAATGATCTGGAGGATAGAAGCCCATTACAATCAGCTGACAGCAATCCCTGAAACAGTCGGAAACCTCCAAAATCTAAAAGTTTTAACCTTAAATAATAATCAATTAGAATCCCTACCAGAAAATATAAAATATTTAACAAATCTTGAATACCTTTATCTTCATAATAATAATCTAAGTTACTTTCCACAAACTTTAGGCAAATGTCTTAATTTACGAATATTGGATCTGAGCAATAATCACCTAGAAAGACTTCCAAAATCAATTATGAAATTAGAAAATTTGAATTACCTTAATATTAAAGGGAATCAAATCATAAATATTCCCGACAATATTCTAAATCTTAAAAAACTTAAAATATTAGGAATCAATCAAATAGGATTATCTGATCCCGACTTAGGAATACTCAAGCGGTTAAAAGACCGAGGTTGTAAAATTTATTCACCTAACAATCAAACTAATACTTAAAATGGAAAAAGATATAGATATTTTTAATTTAATAATCGAAGAGTTGGGTTTAGAGCGAATTGTCTATAAGATTTTGAAACGTTTTAACACTTTCTTTCTTGATGATTCCCTTATTAAATTAAACTTATCAGATCTCGAATTAACTCATATCCCCGATACCATAACTAAATTAAAAAATTTGGTCAATCTTGACTTAAGCGCAAATCAAATCATACAATTACCTGATAGTATAGGAAATTTGACTAGTTTAGAATATCTTAATCTTGAGAATAATAATCTCAAATCTCTTCCCGATAGTTTATTTGAACTGAAAAAACTCAAGTTTCTGGATATCGGAAGAAATTTCTTATCTCACATTTCAGAAAAAATTGGGAATTTAACCAATCTACAAAGATTAATTCTTATTCATAACAACTTGATATTCCTTCCAAATTCTATAAAATACTTATCCAACCTGAAAAGAATCGCCTTGCGTTCAAATAATCTTATAGAATTACCACGGGGAATTGGAAAACTAACCAGACTAAATTATCTTAATTTGCAAGATAATCTTCTTGAAATCTTACCTGAAGAAATCTGCAATCTCTCAGAATTAACTAGATTAGATTTACGTTCTAATCGATTACAATCTCTACCTCAAAATATCGGGAGACTACAAAAATTAGAGCGAGTTGAATTAAGCTGGAATGCTATCGGGAAATTACCATCCTCAATTGAAAATCTCAAAAATCTGAGAGACCTTGGATTAGCAAACAACATGCTTACAGAATTACCAGAAGGATTAGGGAATTTAAAAAAGTTAGAGATTTTAGACCTAAAAAATAATAATATCAAGCATCTTCCATGCTCTTTTGGTAATCTCGAAAATTTGAATGAATTGAATATAGATAATAATGAATTATTAGATTTATCAGATGGATTTTCAGACTTAAAATCATTAAAATTTCTTTATCTCGATAATAACAAGATCAAAAAAATCCCTCATGAAATTAAAAAACTCAAAGATTTGGAAATTTTAAGTATCAAAGATAATCCAGATTTAAAAATTGATATTGATATAAAAAATTTGGAAAAGATCAAGCGAATTATAAAATAAATGAAAGCCTACGATTTATAACATTTGAATAATAAATTCTGGGTATCCCATTATAAAAGGTTTTAAATTTTTATATTTTATATGATTTTTGGTAAAATCCTTTAGGATATTAATATCTTGACTCTCAATCGCAATAGTGTACCATTTATCATCGTTTATTATGATCTCTGTTCTTTCAAGTTTATAAAATCCCTGTAAACTCCCATTTTTTTCAATATCTTGATAAAGCCCTTCAATTTGATCTCTAGCTTTTTCGATTTTAACTCGTTTCACATTATTTCTTTCTAATTTTTTTATGATATTTTTAATTTTATCCAAAATTTCTGGAGAGGATATCCTTTCCTTATTCAAAATTTCTATTATTTCATTTTCTTCTATACCGATCTCGGGGTTTATCGGATTAGGATAGGGATATTTAATGACTTTCTGCCATAATTCACTTCCCCATTCCTTAAAATCAAATCTAATTTTTACTTCAAGTTTGGGTATAAATTCTTTCTTATTGCCGGAACCTCTTTCTTTCAAGCCTATAGTGGGAACGTCCAAATTATAATAATAATCCGTTCGATGTTCACTAATAGTTTTATTAAGGTAAGTCTCAAATGAGCAGGAAATTTCGAGTAAACTTAATTGATTTTTATCAATAAAAATTCTCCATTCCCACAATTTAGGACCTCACTCTCCGTCTTTTACTTCTTTGCGATATACATTCACGTACTCTTCAGAGAAGTCAGATACTAAGCGTTCCATAGCGGGATAAAATTCCTCGTAAAATGTTTGAAGTTCAGCATAGATATCGTTTTTATTAATGGGAGAGATGCCTATTTCATTCCCAATATATCTCAGTTTACAATAAATTTCAGATTTAGGTTCTTGCTCTCTTATATCTGTTTTCCTCTCAATTGTTAATTTGTAAACACGGTTGGAGAGGGTATTAATCACTAAAAAACCATAGGATCGAAAAAAGGTATATCCTTCTATAGTAATAGCGGGATGTAAAAATGCATCCAATTCTCTTTTTGAAGAGATTAAGGTGGAACGAACAGGTCGCTCACTTTCTTCCATAATATAGAATTCCGGTTGATTTTTAATCATTTTCACAATATTTCCTTGGGATGGGATGGTATAGGTCATATTCGGTCCTTCTACAGTTAAAACTAAGGAGGGAACGGGAACTCCTAAATATCCTTTTACAAAATTTTGATTCTTAACCAGTATTTTTGGTTCTTGTTCATAGGTGGCAAATGTTTTGGATGATTCGATGATTTTACACAGACTCTCTGTAATTTGACCATAGGAAAACCAATTAGGATCTACAGGAAAAAAGCCAGAAATACTCTTTCCTAAAGGTTCCTTCCAAAATGCTTGTTTTTCTATATGCCTCTCGGATACGAGTGTGGATCCAGACCACTTTTTAGAAATATATGCCAAGCAACCGTGTTTTCTTAAAATTGTGCTCAATCTCCTTTCAAATTCTTTATTATTTCGAATTGTTGCGGGATCCATCTTAATTTCTAAACGATAAAATTTCTCCCGTGTTAGATATTCTCCGACTAGTTTAGGATTACTTAATATATTAGCTTCATCAACAAATCTAACATCATAATATTCAACTCCGGGATCAATTGTAATCCGTATTTTATTTTCCCATTCAGGGTTTGTTGGTAAATAATGATGTCGTTTATACTGAGTCATGACATAGGGAATCAGATTGTTATGAAATAATGGTCTAATCCGGTTATTTAGGATAGTTTTAAGTTTTTGTGAGAGGGTTTTGTCTAAATCGCTAGCGGTACAAATAATCTTAATAATTTCTTTTAAACTCAATCCAGAACGTATTTGTTCTGAAGTAATATCCGTCTTTTTCACCCTACTCTTGGTTTTTAAAGTTGAATCCCTTAATAGGCCATCTTCACTGGCTCTCTGAATCCTAAAAAGTAAATCTTTTGAGATTTGAGCAGATGAACCATCAATTAGTTTTTGTTTGGTGCTCGTGTCTCCTTCCATATCTAAAAGCCCATGAAAAAAATAATCATCTTGATTAACCGTAGATTTTATTTCTAGAAGATTAAAGAACATAGTCTCATCCATCTTGAAAACATTTTCTTCAGGAATTTTATCGTAAACGCGAGCTTTAATTGACAATCCCGGTTTAAGGCCTACTCTGCTCCCAAAATAGATAGTTTTAGTAAATGGGCTATCATAGAAAATATTCTCCTCGAAGCCTAAAGCGATAAAATCTCGCTTAATTATATTTTGGTCGTGATTATAAAAAATATAACGCAATTCAGACCGTTCCAAGTCTAAAGCCGGACTTAATATATTTGATGTGTTTTTTTCGCTCATTTCTCTTTATCAGAATTAAGATATTAATGTGTAAACTTAATTCTAATATCTAAAAAAGTAATATAAATGTTTAGTTTTAATCAATAATCATATTTATCAAAATGAGTGTTGAATCGAAAATTAATTAGAAGTAATCAAAATCTAAGAAATTTGTTCTATGATTTAGGAAAAATCGCTTTATTTATTTTGAATAAGAACCTAATCCTTTCAATGGGGAGCTCTTTTACTTTATTGTGTTAATAATCGTCCATATATGCATCTTCACAACCATATTCTTCATTGTCCCAATCATCTTCTTCATATTCGTCCCAGTCTCCATCATTATATTCATCGTAATCTTCATCATAATCTTCTTCAAATTCATCGTCCCAATCTTCGTCATCATCCCAGTCTCCTTCTTCCTCTGGACCCTTCATATATAAATTCTCCATTTATTTAACCTCCATTGTTTTATAATTAAGTATTATTAAATATCATATATTTCTTCTGAAAAAAGATATCATAACTTATATTTAAATATTACTATTTCACTTCAAGAGTAATTTACCTTAAACATTTACCTTACATATTCGACAAATTTAAATCCTACATTATCCCAAACGTTAAAACTTGAATTGAAGAGAACTAATTAATATAAATAGATTCAAATTGTAATTGATTAATTTTAGATGATTTGAGATGGATAAAACCAAAGTATCCATCAAAAGATTCAAAATCAAGTGACTCTATACCTTTTGAAATCATAAAGTAAAAAACTTCTTTATCTCTTGTTCAATTTTTTTAAGATCGGCCTCATCAAACGCCTCATGATCCATTTCTGGGATTATCGACAAGTTAACATCCTTTTTTAGCTTATTAATAAAGAGTTTTACTTCGTTCAGTGGAGTTATTTTATCTTTTTCCCCAATGATTATTTTCAAATCTTCGAAGTGGAAATTTTGAGTATAATAATTCAAATTTAATTCTTTATTTGATATCTCTTTTCTCGTATATTTAACAAAATTTTCTATTTGATCAATCCCTCTAATGTTAGTGGGTAAAAAGCGTTTAATGTATGCTAAAACCTTTTTGAAATCATTACTGTGTATATGTTTTTCTAAATCTATTATAGGTGCGAGGAGGAGAACACGTTTTAATAGGGTTGTTTTGTTGCTTACTAACAAGGCAATATAACCCCCAAAATCATTTGCTAAAATATTAAGATTATTTTTCTTAAAAATATCTTTTTCAGCCATCTTTGATGCAAATTCACATACTTTAAGTCCATCAGAAACTTGAGATTTAACGGAAATTTTACCCTCACTTAATCTATAACCTCGGAAATTGAACACAAGAAATGAGTATCCCATTTCTAACAAATATTTATAATCTTTCACAATTTCTTGGAAGGATAATAGCTGTGGAAATTCATGAAAATAGATTATTAGGGGATAAGGTTTTTTAAACTCATCCGGAGGAAAATAAAGTATCCCCCTTATTTTTTCTCCTTCATTATGAATTTCGATTTCTGAAACTTCAAAGGGACCATCGAATTGCGGATTCGTAAACTCCATTAGATTTATAATAGAAAATAAGTAAAATTAAATTTATCACATTATTTCTCTATACAGAATGTCAGAAGATTGGCATACTCATAATAAGCTTTGTCGTCACGCTGAAGGAAATATTGAAGATTATATAAGAGAGGCAATTACTAAAGGGTTAGATACTATAGGTATAAGTGATCACTTCCCTTATGAATTTTATCGTAACTTTGAAAGGATACCTTATCAAGAATACAGCATGACACTCGGAGAAATCTATAATTATATAAACACTATTGAAAAATTAAGAGAAAAATATAAAGGAAAGATTATAGTTCGAATTGCTTTTGAGATCGATTATATTCTAAACCAAGTAGATATACTGAATTCTAACTTAAAAGAGATTCAAAACAGATTAGATTATATCCTAGGCTCTCTTCATGTCCTTTATTCTGATCTCGGGCCTTGGTGTTTCGATGATAGTCGATTCCTAAAGGAATTTGACCGATATGAAAGCATTGATAATATATATTTGGAATATTATAATCTTCAGCTAAAAATGATTGAGGATAAAAATTTTGACTATGACATTGTAAGCCATCTCGATTTACCTAAAAAATTTGGTAAGATCCCAGAGAATAAAGAAAAAATTCAAAATAAAGTATGGCAGGTTCTTGAAAGTATTAAAAGGAGAAATCTTGTTGTAGAAATTAATACTGGTGGATTTCGAAAAGAAATTGGTCAACAATATCCTAGTATAGAAATCATAGAAAAAATGCATGAATTAGATATTCCAATCCTTTTAGGTTCGGATGCCCATAACCCGAAAGAGGTGGGATATCGATTTAATTCTATGATTAAAATATTAAAGGAAATAGGGTATAGCCAATTAGCTCATTTTGAAAATAGAGAACGCACTTTTATGGATATTAATTAATCTTGGAAGAAAAAAGATATGGAAAAAGAAAAAAAAGATAAGTGTGAGATTTGCGGAACTCAATTAGAATATGCATCAATTCAGGCGGATTATAGGGAATTAGAATGTTATTTTTGTAAAAATCAATTTCATACTAATACCTTCTGTCCAAATGGACATTATATCTGCGATCAATGCCACTCCAAAACACCGATTAAAATTATTAAAGATTTTTGTGAGAGAACTGATATCAAGGATCCCTTTATAATTGCTGAAAAAATAATGTCCCATCCAAAATTTAAGATGTACGGACCTGAACATCATGCGCTAACCCCAGCGGTAATTCTTACAGCACTTAAAAATAATGATATTTTAAAACCTAATCAAGAAAAAATTACGCTTCTCGATATAAATGAAGGAATAAACCGAGGAGCCAAGATTCCTGGAGGATATTGCGGATTTTACGGAGCTTGTGGGGCGGGAATAGGATCGGGTATTGCTATAAGTGTATATACGGGCTCGAATCCGTCTAAGGATATCCCGAGAAGTTTAGCAAACGAGATGACTTCACGATCCTTAAATAAAATTTCTGATGATTTAGAGCATTGCTGCAAACGCTCAGTAAGAATTTCTATATGTGAAGTTTTAAACTTTCTTAGAGAAAAATTCGATATTAATCTAGAATATGAGCCAAAAGGCTGCACTTTCTCCTCTTTGAATAAAAAATGCGAACATATCAAATGCCCGATAAATTAGAATAAAGATTGACAATAATAAAATGTTATATCTTTTTGCTTCTTAACCAAGTTTCCATTACAGCAGATTGGAATAGTTTTATGTGATTTGGATCCCGCGTATGAAAAGTTAAATAATTTTGATCATCGGTGCCAATTACGGCAAAAAATAATTCCTCTCCATCTCTTAAAACAACATATCTATCTTGTCCCTCATAAAGTCGGATTGAGATATTATCCAGACTTTCTAATTCCTCTAATAATTCCGAATGTTGTTCAATTCCAGGATTTATAAGACATGAAATTTTCATTATTACCGAAGAGCGAATTTCATAGAGATAAAGATCCTGCAGATCTATAATGGACGGAACGGCAATCATTACATTATGAAGCGCTTTACCTGTGACCTCTCTCATTTTTTCTATGATCTTTTCCTTTGAGATCTCAGCATTTGTATAATCAATTATTCCCGCATCACTTGCGGTAGTCGAGTCTTTTATTTTCTCTATCTCTGCTTCTAATCTTTCAAAATCTTCATCAGACTTTTCTAATTCTTCATTTAGTAATTTAACCTTCTCTTCAAGTTCCTCAATAATTTTATCCTTTTCCTCAACAACTTCTTGATCGACTGTGGATTTTTTGATCTCATCGATTTGTTGCTCCTTTACCTTAATGGATTTCTCAAGAGTCGCGACTTTCTCATTTTTTAGTTCTAAAGAACTCTCAAGAGTTTTGAGTTGTTCGTTTTTGAGATCTAAAGAATCCTTTAAAGTAGAAATTTGTTCATCCTTTAGATTAATGGAATCTTTTAATGTATTTACCAATTTTTCCTTTGTTTTCAACTGACTCTTTAATTCTTCCATAGTCTGAATTGAATTTTCTGATTAATATGATTAATAAATTATTCTTTTTAATTATATATAAAAATTGTGAGTTTCTAACAGATTTGCAAACTCGTTCTATGGAATGAATCCTCCAAATTTTTAAGCATTGTTTATGTGTTGAAAAAACATTTTAATACAAGAAGAGATCTGTTGTTAAAGAATATATAATGCAATTTATGGTTCTGAATAAAAATAAAAACAAGTTTTTTTATTAGTATACCATGAAAAATGGGAATCATTTAAATCCGAAATTAGAAGAAAATATTAGGGATTTAATTAAGAAACAACTGGAAAGTAGTGATGCACTAATTGGAATTACATGTGGCACTCACGGAGGAACTTTTATTGCCAGTGAATTTCAAAAAGAAATTGCTATGAAACAACAAGAAATCACAGCAGCAAATAGTAGCATTTTATTTCTCTCTTCCAAATTACTTAAAAATTCCTTAAATCAAGATATCTCCTACGATTTAATTGCGGGAAAACAGAGAATCGTTTTATCGGTTTTAACAGAACATATTACCTTAATAGCTCACTTAAACAGAGAATTAGCGGAATTAGAAGGGGTAAATATATATATTTCTAAATTAAAGGAATTTGCATTACAAATTTCGGCAATTGTGGAAACCTCTGATATTATTAAAGAAGAGATCTTTGTAAAAGTAAAGAGGGCAATTCCAAATGCGCTTGTAATCGCAATTATTACCAAAGAAGGTATTCCGATCAAGGTTCAAGCGACTATGGCTGAGCCTATGCTCTCTGCGATGATCTCTGCTCTCTATAAATTATCGGGTATTTTATTAGAACAAAGCGGTTTAGAATATTCTGTCATAGGGGGGAATGCAGGATCTATTATTATAGCCGAACTGGATGAAACCCGGATACTCTGCGTTGCGGTACCTGAAGCTAAGGATACAAAACTTGGAGGATATATAGCAAAAATTAAATCAATTATCGAATCTTAATTATCCAACGAGTTGAAGGATATCGTCGGCAATTTTGAGAGTTTTAAAGAAGGAATCAGCAAAATTCTTATCCTTATATAGAATAGTACAGATTGGGTGATATTTTTGAATGGGCTCAACTGGCGGGCTTTTATCATGTACATATTTCATTTTGTTAATAATCTTAATTTTTGAAATTGGAATAGTATTTGGAGCGAAGACTATTAGTTTTGTAGCAAACATTTTCATTTCTTTGTATTTTAATATATTTTTTACCTTTTCCCAGTTTGAAAAACATTCTATATGTAAATCCAACAAATTTATTCCCAACGACTCCTCAGAGGCTCTAATGGAACCGGGAATCCTGGGATTAATTTCCATAAGGTAAGGAATATGATTTTTTAATACAAAATCAAAACCATTAATACCCTTCAATTTCAAGGTGTCTGTCAAACTATATGATATTTCAAGAATTTTTTTCCTATCCGCTTGAGTTAAATACGCAGGGACAACATTCCCGCAATACATAAATTCTTTTGGAGGATTAACAAGATTCAAACCAATGATTTGACGATTAATGGAAATAACTTCTTTTTCATTACCATTAGAAATGATGGTACAACTTACCGGAATTCCTTCAATAAACTCTTGTAATAACCATTCATTCAAAATATCCGATTCTCTAATCTGTTGGATTTTCATCCTTAAAGCGCTTATATCATCTATTCTATACACATTAGTACCACCAGAGCTTGATTTCTTCTTTAAGATTAGAGGAAATTGGAGATGGTCATATACCTCAGTCTTTTTAAGAGGGATCGTATGAGGTACCGAAAACCCATGTGATTTTAGATATGAATATATTTGCTCAATATCTCTTGCTCTCTTAATGGTTTCTAAATTATTATTGAGGCTGATGATGCCAGAATCTTTTTTGAGAATGTACTCTAAAATCATTGTTCTCTCATCAAAAGCATCATCCAGTCCACTCCCAATCAATAAATAATCAATATTGGAGTATCTTTCCATTAGTTCAATGCAAAATTTTGCTAAATAATGTTTATAATTATCATTGAGGGTCTCATATGTATCATTTAATTCATCAGTAACTATTATAGAATCCTTAACAAAGGGATATAAGTCAAGATCGCCGAAAAAGTCTACGGCATAGACTTCTAACCCTGCTTTATGAAGTGAATATGCTAAAGGACGCACATTAAATCCAACAACAATTACCGATCTCTTCGTTTTTGACATTTAAAAGAAATATGAAGTAATAAATGAAAAAATGAATTTGACTTAAAATAGTTTATATTCCCCATAGAAATCCAAAAACAAAATAGAGTAAGAATGCGTTATACTCAATAGTCAAAAAGGAAATTTAAGAAGAAATGCATCTTAAATCATTTTTTTAAGCTTTAGAATCAAATTTTCGGGGTGATACTTGTCAAATTGATAGAGTTCTGCGTTTCCGTATACTTTAAAGTTTTTCTTAATTTTATCTGCTGAATAAGGATGCACTCCAAGAGCTTGAGTTGCATAGCTCTTTTTGGGTTCAAGAACAACCATATGAACCTTCTGCTGTGCTAATCTTTTCGTTATTTCCTTTAATTCTTCGACAATTAGGGTATAGTCACTTTCCACTTGTGCAATTAGATTAGGATGTTTTACGGAAATATTAGCCCCACAGTCAGAGCATATAAAGATAACCGGGATTATATTTCTGTTCTTTAAACGTTCAACCTTAATAAGTTCTTGACATTTCTTTAATCCAGCAGCCATAGGTGTATAAGATTTACCTTCTAAATCTTTTAATTTTTGTATTGCATTCTGAAATGAAACTGTCGGTTTTTGGAGCACAACCGCATCCTTGCCGCGAAAAACTATTAAAGAGATTTTATCTTTCTTTCTATATCCTTCCCGTTGAAGAGATAAAATTACATCGGTCATTTGCTTTATTACATAATACATCGATGCTGAACTATCAAGTACAAAAAAGAGGCATAGAGGGGCACGATATTCATAGATTTTGTCTTTTAAATCGTATTTATCAAATTTGATAGGAAAATCAATTTCAGTATCATTGTATACCGCATTTTTCAAATAGGTTCTAATAGTGGCATCTAGTGCGATGCTTTTTGGTTGCTGTCCAATCGGAGATCGATAAGATACATATCGTCCTTTTTGAGATGATGCGATTTTAATCCGACGTCCAATACCACGTCCACCATAATCAGATATTTTACGATCCTTACGTATATTATCGAGGATGGACGTCATTTTTTTTTCCATTTTATAAATTAATGGAATCATATCAAATCCGTTGTCAGTAAGATTAAAATCCTCTTCTTCTGGAATTTCCTTAACCTTCCAGCCTCCGGCGGGATGTCGATTACGTTTTTTTTCATCCTCATATTTAGGAGGGGGTATTTTCTGCTCTTTTGTTTCTGGTACGTCTACTTTATCTGGATCAATGGATTGACGCTTGAATTCTTTTTGAGGTTCATCCGAATGTTTTAATGGACCCTCTGTTTCATCATTAGGCTGATAAATATCGGGATCCTCATAAGCTTCACGTATTTTTCCATAAACTTCCATAATTTTGCTTTTTATCTCTTCGGGAGTCATTTCGTAATGCAAAGATTTTATTCTATGCTCAAAGACTAAATCCATCGCGATATTGAGATCTTCTTCGATTAAATGATTTCTATTGTTAAAAGCAGCATGAGCACGCGCGCATCTTATAAAAGTAATATCTGCCCTCTGGGAGAATATATCCAACTCGTTTACTGTTTGCGCTACTAACTCATAGATTTTATTTGGAATCTTGACATCTTTAATTATTTTTCTCGCTTGAAGAAGCTTCTTACGTAATTGTTTCTGGTCGTCTTCGAATTTTTTGATGAATTCCTTTGGATTATCGTTAAATTCAATTACCCTTTTGGTTATTTCTGCACGTACGCTCGGATTCCGTGGTGCATTGATTTTTACTTCTAAACCTAATCTATCAGCGATTTGTGGTCTTAATTCTCCTTCCTCTGGATTCATACTTCCCACTAACACAAATCGTGAAGGATGCATAACAGAGATGCCCTCTCGCTCAATAATATTTACGCCAGACGCCGACGCATCTAATAGCGTATCTACAATATGATCTTGTAGAAGGTTAATTTCATCAATGTAGAGAATCCCTCTGTTCGCTTTTGCCACTAATCCCGGATGGAGTTCGGAAATTCCTTCTGTGAGCACTTTATCAATTGAAAGCGAGCCAGTAACCATATCCTCCGTAACTCCTAAAGGTAGATTGACTAAGCGCATATCACGCCTCAAGGTTTCAATTTCCCCTTCTTTTTTCTTTTTTTGGCATTCACTACATAACTCATCCATATCAGAATTTGGATCGCATGAGAATGGACATCCTTTTACGACTTCAATTTGGGGCATTACTTCCACTAATGAACGAACAGCGGTAGACTTGCCGGTTCCTTGGTGACCAGTTAGCAACACCCCCCCCACTTGGGGGTCGATTACATTAAGAATTAACGCCATTTTCATCCTTTGTTGTCCCAAAATCGCTGTAAAGGGGAAGTTAAGTTTTTTCATCTTTAATTGCGTAGTTAACTGTTATATTTTTAAAAACTTAGATATTCAAACGAAAAAAGAAATAAAAAGTTTCTAAAATCAAACAAATTGGTATTGATATCAAATAGAAAATAACTATCTTTAATAGAAAACCTATAGACAAATTCATAACTAACAACTTTTTAAGGAGTGAAGAAATATTGGATGAATTTGTCTTATGTCAAAATTGCGGAGAGAATGAGGAAGGAGATGAGGTGTTTACTTGCAGTAATTGTGGGAATATGGCCTGTGAAATATGCGCATGCGCCTGCGAATATTGCGGAGAATACTTTTGCGACTCTTGCTATGAAGTTCATGAATGTCGGTAAGTTTTAGTTAGAAAATAATGCGCTGAGGAATTGAATAAACTGAGAAGTTAGACTTATTAACCATAATTTTATTTCTTTTTTATATAATCAAGTTTCATTTTGTATATTTTCTCATACCAAATAACATGAATAGGTATAAACTCCTCAATATCGCGAAGTCATATATAAAATCCGTCTTTTATTCTATCCTACCTGAAAGAACGGTGCCTTTATGGACACATTTATGGGTAACTCGTAGATGTAATTTGAGATGTAAATACTGTTATGTCTCTCATGAAAAATACCCCGAAATGAACACCTTAGAGCTTAAAAGAGTGATTAATCATATTAAAAATAAACTACACTGTACCTTTATTGCGTTAATGGGAGGAGAACCGACCATCAGGAAAGATTTGCCCGAGATCATCCAATATATGACGGATTTGAATATAACCTCCTTTTTGACGACGAATGGGACATTACTCAATGAACATAAGATTTTTCAACTTTGTGAATCTGATGTTGATTTTATAGAACTATCTCTCGATGGGATGGCCCCCTCTCCAATCAGTGAAAAAACTGGTCAAAATTTAATAAAAATCCTTGATATTCTAATCAAATATACTAAAACTTATGATGTAGGACTCTCTATTAACATGGTGATTACGAAACAGAACTATAAGGAATTATATGAGTTGATCCGATTAGTTTCTGGAGAACCTATATCAATTACAACGGGATTATATATTCCAGACCTACAAGATGACGAAAATATTCGTGATGATTCTTTTGCTTTTAATACCTCGGAAGATCTGACCAATCTTGATGGTTTTGTTAACCGAATTCTTAATCTCAAAAATAAAGGAGCGTTTCTCGCCATGGATGACTCATATTACAAAAAATGGGTTCCTTTTATGAGACAATTATTAAAACATCCTCAAAAACCAAAGCAACTCTGGAAATGTAAAGCGGGAAAAAATTTTCTTGAGATTGATTGCGATGGGAGAATCCGATATTGTTCTTACCTAAATCAAATAGTTGATGAAGATCTAACGATTCTTGATTTGGATTTATCCTATTACCATCAATTACGCTCAAGATTTAAAAATATGTTGAGGAGATGTAATAATAGATGCCTTTCAAATTGTTTTTACCAGGTTAGTTTAATTAAGAAGCATCCATTTAAATTTGCCCACGAATTTGTATTTAAACATGCAATGCCTTTTGTTTATGAGTTGTTTGACCGAGAAAAGACATCGGAGAAAAAGGCATTAAAAAATGAATGGCGAAAGAAGTTTAATAACGGATCCTAATAATTTAAGAAGAATTAGTTGGCAATTTAGAGATTTAAGGAATCATAGTGTATCCAATTTATTTTAAGATCTAAAATTTATTGGCTAATTCTTCAAATTTGGAGTTTAACGTAGCCACTTTTTCGTCCCATTTAGATAAAATTTCATTTACTTTCGGAATCACTCGATCTCTCTCTTTAAATTCGAGGTAATTCATAAAATCTTTGATATTTTCAATATTTATGAATGTTTGTGCCACAAATTTTCGAATATCTTTTACTTGTTCTTCTAAAACTTCTTGAGTTCGGTGCTCCTCTCCTTTCCTAACCAATGTTTTTAGATATTCCTCTGTGCCTAATAGTTTAGAATTCAGTTCATTGATTTTATCAGAGATAAATTTCTCATACCGCTCGTAAATATTCCTACGGGGGAAGAAATTAGTTATATCTATGATAAATTTTTGAATTTGTTTAACCATCTGCTCTCTGCTTTCATACCCTTCAATTTGAAAATCTATTTCATGATAGGATGCTTCTATCCCTCTATTTACATCGTCCAAACGGAAAATTTTAAATCCAGGATCATTTTTAAGCTGTTTTACTGGATCGCCCTTCTTTTCGGGAAGTTCGACTTGTCGAATGAGGCGCACGGGATTAAAAACTAAGGAAACGGCTTTCGGATTGTTCTGCTGGTAGGAAAGAGTTGTTTTTATATCCAACTGAGACATCATTACTTTAAAGCCAGGATGACTATGCCACCATCCAAGCGTGAAATCACCTTGAGAGAAAGCTCTATCGTCAATTATACTAAAGGATTCATAATCTTCGGTATTCCAATATACCTTATCAATGATATCTTCGGGGTTTTTCTCTTGATGTGTAATCGGATATGCCTCAGAAATTATTACATCCTCACCTTCAATATTTCCAATGAATATTCCATATACTTCCAACCAGTCATCTTCGGACATTCGTGTGTTCGCAAAACGTACGCTCGCAGCGACAATGGTTTTATAAACTTCTTTAGGTATTATTACTGTCATTTTTGATCAAAAAGGTATCTTTTCTTAATAATACAAATTTTCGTATTTAACTTTTTATTGAATTACAAATACGAATATTTTGATTTATCATGAAAATAAAATTATTTAAAACAATTTCTAATTTAAAAGAAATAGTTTCGAAAGTTATGTTATTACTCCAAATAGAAAATACAAAATACAACTAAAATATAATAGATTTAAAATCATAAATTACTATTATTAAGTTAATTCAATTAATACATAACAAAGTATAGTTCAAGTTTATCTAAAGAGGATACACAGGAAAATGACTGAGAAAGGATTTGAACCATTATCCAGCCAGCTAGGTATACCTGGGACTTCATACCGGCTCCAGCTTGGATTAATTAACGATAAATGGGCATCTAGGATTCTTAAGGGAAATAATATTATTGATTCCTATATATATAAAGATGAGGATGTCGAGGGAGGTTTTCCTAATCAAAATCTAATCGTGGGTTGGGTTCTAAGAACCGTTGCGATTCCAAATATCAATCCACATCAAGTTATGAAGACAACTCAAGCATTAATGAAGCAAGCACGGACTAACAAAGAGAAACAGAAAGTTAAGGCACCTCTCTCTGAAACTAAAGATGTAGAATTGGAGAAGGTTCCCGAAACTGAAATAAAAAGACCAAAAGCTAGTGGATGGGTAAAAGAAGAATCCCCGAGTTCTATGAGCGAGTCTGAAAAACGTCAAGCTTTTCAAGAGAGAGTAAAAGCTAAGAAGGAAGGTGAAACAACTGGCAGCCAACAAAAACGAGAGCTTCCGAAGATCCCAAGTGTGGGTGGTGAAGAAATGAGCGATGCAGAAAAGACTTTTTGCCCCTTCTGCGGAAAGGATTTAACTTTTGTTTATTGCCCCTACTGTGGTAAGAAACTACCACATGAATGAAGGATTTAATGCGTCTAATTAATTTTTATATTACTTTTTTTAAATAAACCTTTAAAATGCGTCAATTTAAAACAGCATTTTCATTTTATTATCTATTAAATGAAAAATAGTTATGGAAAATCTGATAAAAATCTCTATAAACAGGATCATACATGATTAAAAATATAATATTTGACCTTGGAAATGTCCTAATTAATTTTAAACCTGGAGAGTTTTTAAATCAATTTACCAATGAAATGGGTAAAATAGAAGATTTTGTGAAGAAAGTCCCAAAAAGTAAAATTTGGTTTGATCTGGATCGAGGGAAATTATCTGTTAATGAGGCATTTAAGATTTTTCTTGAGAAATATCCTGAAAAGGAGGAATTATTACATTCATTCTTTGAGAATAATAAATGGATGGATATGCTTACACCCATAAAGGAGAATGTAGAGATTCTAAACGAGTTAAAAAATAAGGGATATAGACTGTACATCTTATCGAGTTTTATCAAAGAAGCATTTTCTTATATTCAATCTAGATATGAATTTTTATCTCTATTTGATGGAGCTGTGATTTCATATCAAGAAGGATGCATTAAACCAGAAAAAGAAATATATCGCATATTACTACAACGATATAACCTTAATCCTGAGGAATGTATCTTCATAGACGACCATAAAGTAATCTTAAAACCTGCGAGACAACTTGGGATGAATGTAATTCACTATCAACCCGATACTGATTTACGGGAAGAATTGCAGAAATTTTCTATTAAGATATAGGGTATAAAGAATTTCCAAAGTATCATAACATTTTCAAAGAGTATAGAAAAATATAATTAAAACTATAAATTGTTTTATTGAATATATACAATAATAATCTACTGTTAACCATTTTAAAATGTGAGAAAAGTGAGATCAAGGAAATCAAATGTATCTGACAATTCAAAAGTTATCATCAAGCCTGAAGCCTACTATAAAATGCTAGTCCATGTGTTAAGGTTTGGAGCAAAAACCATCCGAGGGCAAGGATATAAAGAAGTTATGGGTATTTTAATAGGGCGATTGAAAGGCGAAGGCATGATTAAAAACGTGATAATAGAAGATGCGGTACCCGTTTCACATGGAGGTTCAATCGAAGTTCGATTTGCTCCCGAGGATTACGCAACGTTTTCTATGATTGATGAAAAATTCGCGAAAGAGAATTTATTTAGTGTGGGATGGTTTCACTCTCATCCGGGATTGGATATTTTCTTTTCAAGTACGGATATTATGAACCAATTAGGATGGCAAACGCCGAATCCAAGTGCCATCGGAATTGTTTTTGATCACACTTACTTGGATAGGCCTGGAGATCTTGGGTTTCGCACGTTTCGATTAGACGATCCTTCAAAAGGAGACGCATCCGGGTACCATGAAGTAGAAACGATTGTAGAACCCCCAAATAGTTTAAAATTCTATGATAAAATTATTAATCTGATCTCAAGTGTCCATACGAAGGAACCTCCAATTCTCGAATTAAATGAAAAACCCAACTTGTTTGGAGAAATCATGTTCCCATCTGACGGAGAATTGATGGTTGAGATGCCTCAAATCAGTGCAGAGAGAATCGTAAATATGATAAAAACGGGTTTCTTCAGCATAATAGAATCCTTGATTGAACCTGTCATTCACCAATATAATGAATGGAGTCAGAATATTCTAAAAAATATTAGCAGTCAAAATTTAGTGATAAAAAGAAATCTGGTTGATGTGAAAGCTACAATTAACGATCAGCTAAATAAAATACAAAATACTTTTTCTACCAAACTTAAAAACTTATTTAATGAAATTGAGTATTACATTGATGATAGATTTGATACTATAGATGTAAAAATAGACTCCATAAAAAAAGATGTGAGTCATTTGGAACAAAATCTAACAGAAAATGTTAGTAAAAAAATCAACATGATGATTAAAGAAATGAAAAATGATTTCAATCAAACACATCAAACCAATTTGACAAATTTGGAACATTTAAGAGAGAATTTTTCGAAATCAAACGAAATTTCTACTCAACAAAAAGGACTCCTAGAAGAGATAGAAGCTCAACCAGAAAAAATTCGGACAACTCTTAAAAATGAGATCGGAGATTATTTAGCAGCATTAAAAGATGAGTTCAACAAAGATTTCGAAAACCTAAATATGATAATCACGAATTCTGAGGAACGCGCGGAAAAGGTGGAATCCAAACTAGCGGATTCCCTTTCAATCCTTGAGAGTTCAGTTGAGCCCTTAGAACAGAAAATTAATAACCTAAACACAGATAAAAAGGTTCTTCAAAACAAAATTGATAAAGCTACATCTCAAATTAACGAAAAAGACAAAAAAATCGATTCCTTAGAGTATGAAAATAAAAGTCTTTCAGAAGAAATTAAAAAAGAAAAAAAGGAAAACGAGAAACTGCGAGATAAACTCAAAAAATTAGAAAAAAAGGTGGAGAAAAATGCCAAATAACAATCAAAATAATAGTCAAGATAAAATCGTAGTAGATATAAAAAAGGAAGCTTTTAGAAATATTATTGCGCATATTTTTCGATTTGGCCACGAAGCTTTAGATGAGAGTGTAGATACTATGGGATTTTGTTTAGGAACTGTTGAAGAAGATCGTTATGTCGTTAAAAATGCCATACCTGTCTCACATGGACCAAGCCTTAAGAAAAATTATTTCTCAAAAAAATCAAATTTAATAACTCAAATCGAAGAAAAATATCAAGATGAAAGTCTAAGATTGATCGGTTGGTATATTTCTCATCCTTCAGAAGGAGTTGATTGGAAAGAAGTAGATATTCTAAATCATCTTCAAATACAAAATGAACAAAGACCACACGCGTTTTGCATTCTATTAGATCATAAATTGATCAGAAAAGAGGATGATTTTGGATTCAAGATATATACTCTTAAAGATTTTAAAGAGGGAGAAGAAAGTGAGATCGAGGAATTAACCTATAAGGTGGAATCTCCAAATAGTTTGGATTATTTTAAATGGGTACAGAAATTTGTAGAAGATTATCACAAAAGTAATCCTATATTAATTAAAGAGATTGAGGAGATGGTAGAAGCGAAGGGGGAAAAGCTCCAGGAGATCCCCTCAGACATGGAAGAGGTTCAGAAAATTGGAATCAGCTTCGGTCCACACTTTCAAAATAGTCTTGAAGAATTTGGAGAGATGATCGATACCAGCTTTAAAACTGAATTAAACTCATCTATGAACGGATTTACAGAGGAGGCCTTAAGAGGTTCCAAAAAATTACAGAATAGCACTAAACAGATGAGAGATAATATCACATTAGGTATGCAAAGACTCGATAAATGGTTTGAAACTCAAATTGAAGACATGTCGAAAACTTTCAAGAATAGTGTTAAAAATTCAACCGAATCACGAGTTGACGCTGTTTCAAGTTTAAAGCAATTAATTACAGAAAAATCAGACGATATATCTCTCCATCTCAAGCAAATAGTAGAAGAACACCTCCAAACACAGCGAAAAGAAATAGAGGAAAAAATAGAACAAATGAGAACTGAATTGAAAGAGATCTTATCAATCAATTCTGATAACTTGGATAATCAACAAAAAGTATATGGCATCAACAAGAAATTAAAGGAATCTATCCAAGAACTCTCCTCAAAACTAATTGAAGATTTAAAACCTTTCATTAAAAACTTGAGTGAGCAACAAACCCAAAATCTTGAAGACCTAAAGCAGAGAAACGAATCTGTCGGCGAAAAATATTCTACAATAGAAGAGAGTATTAAAAAATTGGAAAAAGCAATTTTAAGTCTTAGAAATATTTGAATCTCTTATCTTTATCTAATATAATAATAAGAAAAAAAGGTATTAAAGCAGTAGCATAATAATTTTATTTTCTATATACATTAGAAAAATTTTAAACTTGAGACCATAGATACGCGTAATTTATACTTCGGAATATTCGTTCGAAGTCGTTTCAACTCGTTCCTTTTCGCAAGATTACTTAAAATCCTTCCAATTTTATCCACTCTGATATCAATGCCGTAATTGTCGCTAAGAACAGAGCTAATTTTATAGGAGGAAAGGATGACTACTTCTGAAATAGATTTTTCACATAATAATTCGATCGCTTCCTTGATAAGACTAAGCAAGCTTTCTTTATCATCTACTTTCTTTTCCATCTTTCTCAAATTTAAATGTGAATGATTTATATTTAAAACTATTACTTTATATTTTTTAAAATTTTCTGCTTAGAATCTCTATATATCAATAACCAATAAAAAAATTAGGAAAATATATCACATATAAGTTTTTGAACTACCAGCCCCTAAAGGAGCTGGATTCTTGCTTCCTTGACCACCGCGCCTAAATGGCGTCTTACACGATCTCCACAGGCGTAACTTCCCGTTGTCCCTACGGTAGGTCATGAAATGACTGTGATGCCTCTCTCTTCTAAGAAGCGTATTCCTTCTTTCTTAATATTAGCAGACGCGTTTTTATCTCGGTGATGATGAGTGCGACACTCGGAGCACGTCCATTCACGTTCCTTTAAAGTTAAGTTCTCGTGTTTATATCCGCAGACAGAGCCGAGCTTACTTGAGGGAAAAAAGCGGTCTACTTCTTGATAGTGCTTACCGCGCCATTCAAGCTTGTAGTTTAAACTGGTTTTAAACTGATCCCACGAAAAGTCCAGGGTTACTGATTTTGACAGACCACTATGGAATTGTTGCATGCCTTCTATGCTCAAGTCTTCTAAAATAACGGCATCGAATGTATTTGCAAGCTGAAGCGTGGTTTTATGAATCCAATCGCGTTTTTGATTGGCAATTTTTTCATACACGCGAGCTAACCTAAGTCGTGCTTTCCCACGGTTTTGTGAGCCCTTTTTCTTACGAGAGACCTGTCGATGTAGCTTTCTAAGGCTTGCTTCTGAGGAGCGATAAAAACGAGGGTTAGAAAAGACCTTTCCTTCCCCTACTAAGAATTCAGACGCAGACATGTCAAAGGCGGCAATAGCATCGCAATGAACCTCTTTTAAGGGAGTGACTTCCAGCTCCTCCTCAATGAAAATAGACACGTAATACTTTCCGCTCTTGGTTTTCGAAACGGACACGTGTTTAATGGATTCAGCAAAGCTCCTATTATCCTTAAATCTTATCCACGTCTTAATTTTTGGAAGCTTTATTCGCTTCTTCTCAAAATCTATCTTAATGTTATTATTTATATTAAAAGTGGTATACGTTTGCTTATGTCTCTTCGATTTAAACCTCGGATATCCTACTTTCCGAGCCTCTTTTAACCCTTGAAAAAGTTCTGAAAGGCTTCCCATAGATGTCGTGTAGCGGATTATAAAACTTTACTATCGACCTTCGTCATGAACTCAAATTCTTGCTTATACTCCTTTTCAGTTTTATATTTATGAACTCTTAACGCGTCAGAATCTTCCTTGAGTTGTTGATATATGTTCTTCCGTTCTGCAAGCATTTGATTCCATAAAAG
>WJIN01000055.1 GCA_014730295.1 Promethearchaeota archaeon
TAAATTATGGAGTTCAACGCTCAAAGCAAAAAGGATTGGGTTCAGAATTTTATGGAATGAGGAAATATGTGTTCGGAGACCAATTTCGATTAATAGATTGGAAAGCCAGTGTCAGGACACAAAAACTTATTGTGAGAGAATTTGAGTCAGAACGAGATATTACCGTTATGATTTTAGTCGATTCATCAAATTCTATGGCTGGTGGTGCAATAGATAATACCAAGTTCGAATATGCGATACGTGCATGTATGTTATTGACAAAGATTGCACTTACTCGCCGAGATAATGTGGGTGTATATACCTTCTCAGATAAAAAGAATCTTAGATTTTTGAAACCCGGAAGTGGAGACGATTTTTTTTATCGCGTCTTGGATTTTGTTGCCAGAGTGAAACCTGAAGGAAAATGCCGTATTGTTGAGGCCCTTGATTATTTCGTGCGTAGGTTTCAAAAAAGAAGTTTAGTGTTTGTTATTTCTGATTTAGAATCAAATGTAAAAGAGATTCGAGAAGGTTTAAAAAAATTAGTTCCTTTTGATCATACTGTAATCATCATTAATCCATTTTCTCCTTGGTTCGAAATTCATGAAGTCGATTTATCCAGTACCGATAAAGCGCTAGCTGAAGCAATAGCCGAGGAAATGATGGAACATATCCTAAAGATTAGACAGCAAACAAGAAATATGGGCATGAATGTAATAACAGTTGGCCCAGATGATATGATGAACCAAGTTATTGGTAATTATCTCGAAGCTAAGAAGAAAGGAAAAGCATATTAAAAAAATTTAAAATTAATTATGAGGAAAAAGATTCAAATAAAAAGGTGATATGATGGCTCGATATTATCTGATAGGTTTGAGGATATTCAATGCGTTACTTTTTATTTGGATAATCACCCTTTTCTTGTCCTTATTTGATTTTAGTGCGGTTTTAACCACAGCAGATAACGACTTAGTGATAGTCGATGTGATCCTTTCGATAAAAAATGTTGTAAGTTATGCATTGTTTTTCCTTCTTTATCTAATTGCATACGGTATTGCGTTTATAATAGCTGGTTTATTTGCACCCTTACCATTCTTTGATATGAATTTTATGTTTAGTTTTATTCAATTCTTCTTTAAAAATTTTTTAAGTTTATGGTTCTCTTTCCCAGGAGGTACGACTCCAGAACTATTTAGTGTACCCCCTTTAATTCTGGAGGAATTTTTGTTGTTTACAGAAGATTTTTATCTGCTTATTTTTCAAATTTTATTCATTATCGCAATAATTTATTTAGTTAGAGCTATCCTCTCAAGTGATCCAAAAAATAATATGAGGGCGATTGGATGCTTGGTGTTAATGATCGTAATCCCACTTATTATTTTTGGATTTAGGGATATGCTCTCACTATTTGGACTAGTCGAACCCTTCAATTCTTTGGGTATTATAAATCTTAGTGAATTAGCAAATCCGCTAAGTCCTTTATTCGATGATCTTCCTATTGATAACTTCTTTGCCTTTTTAATAAGTCCAGTTGCGTTATTCGCAATAACAAGTTATCTATATCTGGAATTTTCGTTTCAAATTAACTATATCGATACCGTAACCCGACCATCTCTGGAGAGAAGCGACCGTTTGGAAGCACAATTGAACTTATTACGGAAAGAAGCTGTCCATATCACTGCAAATATAGACAAAATTAAAGAGGAAGCAAAAAAGAAAAAAGAAGAATTAGGCCTTCAAAAAGAGTCAGTGGGCAAATTTTTATCTCAGAAGGATAAAAAATTTTCATATGTAAAAGAAATGATTGAGCGAAAAAAGCTCGAATCAGAGGAGAAAAAACTGGTACAAGCGGCATCAAAAACGCGAAGGCTGGGAAGGTATATCGATAGATTATTTAGAGAGGATCTGGAAGCGGATGATACTTTAACAGCCCGCTCATCTGCTCCACGAGCGAGAAATTTGGCTGTTTCGACAGCTACAAATTCTGCGTTCAGGTTAGTCGTTCTCATTCTTATTAGTTTCGTAATAATTCATCCTGAATGGTTTTTTGTAAACGTCTTTCAATTACCTCCCGCAATCACAGAATCTGTTGCCACGATGAGCCCTGAGATTATCATAATCCTTTTATTACCGATAATTCTGCTATTTCCCGTAATCGGAAAATTAATCTCTTATATCAAACATCGATCACTTGTACTAAGATTGAAACAAGAAGGTAAAATAAAAGAAATAATGGCTTCGGTGGGAGACTATGTCAAAAAGGAAGAAAAACCTCCAGGTGAAGAAATAGAAGAGGAAATTTCAATTGGAGAAGTTGCCACTGAAGCAACATAAATACTTTTTCCTATATTTTATTTCACAAATCTATAACAAATTTTGCTAATGCTTTTTTTTTATCAAGATCACTCATTATTGTGTCGTATGTGTATACATTAATTCCCAGTTCCTCGATTTTAGTTTGCAATTGCTTATCCTGCTCATCGATCACAAAATGACCCAAGAACTCTTGATAATATTTTGCAACACCATAACTGGATACCTCTAATCCTTTCCATTTTAATAATTTATCTGCTGGTCCTTTCACGGTTTTACCAGCGATAATTGGACTGATACCATATACTTTATCCTTAGCTTCGGTTAGTGCTTTTTTGATCCCCTCAACACCGAGTATTGTTCCAATGGAGACGATTGGATTTGAAGGACAGATTATTATTTTATTCGCATTTTTGATATATTGCAATACATTTTTAACGGGTTTCGCTTTCTCAATACCCCTAAATTCTACATTCAAGATGTCAAGTTGGCATTGGTATTTTATATAATATTTTTCAAAATGAAGTTCACCATTGGGTGTTTCAATATAGGTCTGGATATGCTCGTTGCACATGGGGATCAAACTAGCTTTTACCCCCAATTTGTCACATATTTTATTTGTGATTTGTTCTTTAGTGAAACCTTGAGCAAATAAGTCGCTTCTATAGATATGAGTTGCAAGGTCTTTATCTCCCGCATTAAACCATTCAATATCGTAAAAATGAGTTAATCTAGTAAGGCAATTAAAGGATTCATCTTTATATCCCCACCCTTTTTCTCTATCAATAACATCTGCTAAGGTGTATGTAATTATATCGAGATCTGGGCAGATATGAAGCCCAAATAGGATTATATCATCTCCAGTATTTACTATTATTTTCAATTTTTTCTTATCAATAATGTGTGCCAGACCATCAATGAATTTAGCTGCCCCAACCCCTCCCGCTAATAACAAATAAAATTTCTTATTCATATGAAGTCACTCGATAGTATAAATAATTTCATCTAAATTTTTACGTTTAGGGGTTATAGGCTCCTTTTTGGGATATCCAATTGTAATAAATGCCATAGGATCAAAGCAATTCGGAAGATTAAGAATCTCTCTTACAAGTTTTCCCGCGAATAGAGGGGCACAATACCAAGAACCGGCTAATCCTTTTGATTCTAAACATAGAAGGAAATAGGTTGCAGATGCACTTATGCTCTGTACTCCCAAGAGATATTCACTGTGAGATCTTTGTGTATCGGTATATGTTTGAAGATCAGAGACATCTAAACATAGCAATATCAGAGAAGGAGCGTTTAATAAACTTTGACGCGTTTTATTAATTCTATTTTTTATAAATTGCAGGGATTTCTTATCCTTTTGGAGATCCTCACGCAATTTATCATTCATTTTATCAATCAGCTTTTTTCTAAGTTTCCCTCTTTCTAAAATAATATATCTCCAAAATTGACCATTATGTGCACTTGGCGCCCATCTTGCGAGCTTAATACACTCCTTTAGGGTCTCGAAATTGACCGATCTTTCTTGAAAGGGTAATTTGTAACTCCTTCTACTCTTTAATAAATCTTTAATTATTTTTTCTTCATTAAACCTAAATAAATCTTTATTTGGTTCTCTTAAAATAGAATCAATTGATGCATCCTCTACAATATGATGATTATAACCTTTGATTAATACCACGGGGATGCCTTCATCAGACTCTCCCATAAGTAGTTGAGCTGCTGATGCTAGATTGTCTATCTGACCTATAATAGTCGTTTTTAATTCTTTTTTAAATAAATCTTTAGCACCTCTTTTATCTAACAGAGGGGCGATACCTGAAACACCAATCGCAACCCCTACTGACCCTACTCTGAAGGGTCTTCCAAATGAGTCTGATATAATTACTGCGACGTCTTTATTAGTTTTTTGTTTTATTGCTTTTCTGATTTTATCTGCCTCTTTATCAGGATGTGCTGGCAAAAGAGATATTAGGTTCTCTTTTCCCACATTTGATTTATCAATACCCGCATTGGCACAGATAAATCCATGCTTGGTTTCCGTGATTAATACATGTGAGGATTTAATTAATTCTCTGGATTCATCTAATATTGCTTGGATCAGTGCCGGTTCTTTAATAGGTAGATTTGCCTCTTCCATATTACTTTTGGTTTCTTGGTATATTCGAAATGCTTCCTCGCTTGGCCTTATCGTGTCCAAAGATCTTATATCTCCGAGGCTTTTGGATACTATTATTTGTGCGATTATAATAACATCCCCATCATTTAGGATTATTCCATTTTTCTCTATACTATCTAAAATCAAGCGGGAAATATTATCTCCCTTATTAATTAGGGGGATATTCTCAATTCCTATTATTTCAATTTTCTTTGTATTTTGCATATTTTAATTACATTTCCAAATTTGGATTAATCGGTTTACCTGTTCTATATAGTGTGCTCATCATAGTGGCAACTTTTTTTCTTATGCCATTTTCTTTAGTGTAAAGTGTAAAAAGATAGGTACCAATTTTTCTGGTTTGATTGATTATTTCCCCTTCCACATATAATATTTGCTCGGGATCGGGTGATGAATGATAGGTAATATGACAATCTAATGCTACAGAAACAATATTTTTATTATTTCCTAAAATAGAGAATGCAGCATCAGCTAATCCATAGATTGCCCCTCCATGAGGTCTCCCGTAAAAATTATTCAATTCCGGTTTGAGTTTCATATGCATTTTTACGTTATTTTCAGTTAGCTCATCTAAAACTACCCCTAACTTTTGAGCGAAAAGGTCTTCTCTAAATTTGTCCTTTATAATCTCAATCTTTTTCATTTTTTACTATTAGGTAATTATCAAATTCTTAGATATTTTTTTATTTTGGTATCTTTCATAGTTGATTTAATTTCATCTTCGATTTTGATTGCACAGCATGACGAAAAAAATTTTAGTTTAATTTGTGGGTAATTTTTATATAACCATTTTAAAGTATACCTTGAAGGCATTTCAAGCCTATTAATTCCCGCTTTGATGGCGGCTTTTTCTAATGATTGACGTAATGTACCTCTTGGTCGCATACATCCTAATGAGATCTCTTTATTAGGAAAAATAAAACGTGTTAGCGCAATTATTTTAGATATATCTAGTATGGAGGGTGTTTTAAATTTCATATGTGAATTTTTTGGGGGAATAAGTGCAATGAAAACAATTAATGAGGGGTCCATATCAATTTCTTTAATAAATTTAATACAATCTAATTCTTTTGCTAATTCTCCATAATGCAAACCAATACAAATATGAGGAATAACATTTAAATTATATTTTTGGAGTAGTCTAATCGATTTTTGATAATCTTCTATGCTTTTATCTAAGTGATATATATTTTGTATAATTTCTGGATCTATATTTATATCAAAGGAGACGATATCCACATTAGCGTCAGATAATTTTCTAGCTGTTTCCTCATTTAACAATCCTGTGTGAGCGTTAATAATTAGATTTGTTTCTTTTTTAATTTTTTTTATCGTATCAAGATATTCATATAGAGGAACTGATCCATCCGATAAACATCCTCCCGAAATTAACGCACCTACCCCTCCATTTTTAGCATGATTGATTAAATAATGATAAAGGTCACTGTTAGTCGTAAGAGGTTCCATACCCTTCAGATATTTCTCATTGCAGTGTTCACAACTCAGCTCACATTGGTCTCCTGTTATACTAATGGCGGGAAAGCGATCGTCAGGAATATATATTTTTAAAAGGGTTCCCAGATTGTTCAATTTAATTTTATAAGATAAATCAAAAAACCTTTCTAATTGCTCATCCGGTAATTGTATGAATTCAGAATAATCATACCAACTTGCTTGATTGCTTTCAAATCTTCTGAATAGACTTTCTGTTTTATTCATATTTGCGTAACCAACTCTCTTGAGAATATTTCTCTTTTATTAGTTTTTGCGCCAATTTTAATTCGAAATCAGAATAATTTCCGTTCTCTAACTGTATATTTAAAATCTTTTCGAAACCCCGTTGGATTGATTCAACAAACTTCCCTTCATCATAATTTTCGAGTTTTTCCCGGATTCCAATACATTTAGATTTTACAGATCGTACCATTCTACTCTTAGATACATTGGGGGGGGTTTTTAATACCGTATACATCAGATCGGGGTCGATTGTAAGTAGAATTGTGCCATGTTGTAGTAAGTACCCCTTTCTTCTAACTTGAGCGTTTCCGGAAAATTTCTTCCCCTCCATAAAAAGAGCTGGGCAATGAATTATCCCTTTTTCTGATTCTAACCCGAAAATTTTTAATCCTTCTACAATTCCCTGGGTAATAAGTTCAAATTGTTCTAAAACTTTATATGCATCATGCGTTTCTAAAAATTTTAGGGAACATACAATTGAATAAGTAATTTCTCCGTTATTATCATGGAACACCGCACCCCCACCCGTGATTCGCCGCACATAATCAAAACCTCTTTTCTTACAAAATTCTACATCGACTTCATCTGATAAACTTTGATTTCTCCCTATGGTTGCAGTTGAGGGCTCCCATTTATATAATCGGAAGGTAAATGGTGATTTTTTTAAAATCACCGCTCTTAGAATAGCCTCATCAAGGGCCATATTCCAATATCCATTATTTGTTCCTAAAGGGATATATCTCCATATTTTCATGTTTGCAATCAAAATTTTGTAAAAGATTTGAGTTGATCGTAGATTTGGTCTTTCTCTGATTTGGTGAGCTTCCGGGGATAATTATAGATTGGACCAGAGGGCTTTGACGTATAATAAGGACGATTACAATCAGGACAACCAGTTGTCATAAACGCTATGCCATCATCCACAATATTTAGTAAATCTGCTTTATTAATATTAAAACTAATGATATCTCCTTCCTTATTGAAAGTTATATCTTTTAATGTCATACTTTTATTCAATAATAAGTATCTTCCTAATTGGACTTTTCTAAAACCTAATAAATCTGGTGGTTTTCGATCTTCCAAATAAGTACCTTTAATGGGGGTAAATGCAAATAGGGCAGGTATAATTTCATATTTTCTTAGTTCAAAAATTAATTCCATAATTTCCTTAAAGGAATCCCCTAATCCCACAATAATATGAGTAGAAACCGCTCCCTCTCTAAAAATTTTTGTTGCATTTAATAAAGCTTCATAATGAGTTTTCCAGCTATAGGGTCCCTTTACTAATTTTCCCTTGACTTTTTCAAATACCTGTCTTGTGGCAGCATCTAAAGCAATTCCCACTCGTTCAACGCCTAATAATCGTAATTCTCTAAGCTTTTTAGTATCCATTGGAGGAATTGCAATTGAAATGGGGATTGAGGTTTCATTTTTTAATTCTGTAATTATTTCACATATATCTTTAAAATTATCTGGATAATTTAGAGTCTGAAGGCAAATTCTTTTAAATCTTTTTGAAGGTACCATATATTTTATTTTTATTAAGAATTCTGAAAAAGAATACGCGGGCCATGTAACACGCGATAAACGATCCATTGATGATTCAGATTCACGCGCTTGTGGACAAAATCCGCAATTCGCTGCACATTTTCCCTCCACATATGTCATCAAATAACATGTAGTTGGAGAATCTGCTATTTTGATATTTGATACTAATCCGAGTTGTCCCGCGCTACCTATAGAAACTCTGATTTTATTTACATCCATTAGAATAGTATAATTTTCTCATAAAGTTAAGTTTTTTTCATAAATTTCATAAAACAACATAATGAATATAATTTACTTGGTTAATTTTCATATATACAAGAATTTCGCTAACATTGAGAGTGTTGGGGGAATTGAAGTAGTTACTGAAAATGTTATTAATGGCTTAAAAACAAAAGGTCATGACGTATGGGTCCCTCAAAGAGATAAAAAACCTGAATGGGCAGAAGAGGGACAAGTAGATATTATATGTGCTTCCAGCTATGATCCCTTAACATTTTTACAACTTTTGAAATATAAGAATAAATATTATCAAACTGCTGCAGTTGTTCAACATGCACATACAACATATGAAGATCTGAAAGGAAATATTTTGCCAGATCTTTCATTCTTTAATCATCTTTCAAAAATTTGGATTCGAATATTATATAGTCAAGCACACCTATTAATAACTCCAACAGAATATTCTAAAGAGCTGCTTGAGAAAATACAGAATTCAAAAACTTATCCCATCTATGCTATCAGCAATGGTGTAATAATTGATAGATTTAAAAAATTTGAAAATTACAGAAAAAATTTTAGGAATTATTTAGAAAAAAATTATGATATTCCATCCGATTCTACAATTATTCTAAATGTAGGATTACCTTGGAAAAGAAAAAGAGTTGACTTATTTGGAGAGGTTGCAAGAAAACTTCCAGATTACTATTTTGTATGGGTTGGACCTATAAATGATAATCCAGATATAGCTAAAATAACGGAGTTAGATAATGTAATATTTACTGGATTTTATGATGATATCAGGGAACCTTATTATGGTTCAGATGTACTACTTATTACATCTGATGAAGAAAATCAAGGAATTCCAATATTAGAAGCCGCTTTATGCGAATTACCCTTAGTTATTAGAGATATTAAGGTTTTTGATTGGTTGGAGCATAATAAAAGTGCTTATAAAGCAAATAACTCGGAAAAACTCACCCAAGGAATTAAGAAAGTTTTGTCAAATAAAGAATATAGAGAAAAAATCATAAAGAATGCCAAAAAAAAGGTAATAAAAGAACATAGCTTTCAAAAAACCATTCAAAAAATCATTCAATTGTTTAAGATAGCCTTAAAAATTAAAGAAGTATGGGAAAGGAAAAGTTGATATTGTTTTTCCTCTCTTCAAATATTCTACTATAACATATTTGCTTTTAATTGAGATATAGTCCTTTCTAAGACTTCTATTACTTTTTGTGTATAGGATTGCTGTTCTGGATAATCATAACTAAAATTCCTCCAGTGCGGTCTCTGATGGCCTATTTTATATTTAAATCCTCTCATCGTGGTCAAATACGAATTTGCATCTAACTTTTCTGCGATTTGATCTGCGATTATATACCAATGATATTTTGTCCCCCTCGCTGCTCCACTATTATTAGGGGCTTCATTATATCTTTTTTTTATGCAATTAAAGGTGATTTTCCACTCATCGGGGGCTTTCTTTACTTCGTACCATCTTCCCCCGTTATATTTCCAGTAATGTTTTCCTCCCACTCGCATTCCTGTATATATTTTGTTTCCATGAATTTTAAGGCTGTTAAAGTTTTGCTTTTTCATAGCATTTTTATTTTCTATTTCATCTGCTGTCAAAAACTCTATAATATCGTATTTTTCAGACGACATAATAAAGAACAAGAAATTATTTATTAAAAAACCTAAGAGAGCACAGATTTTTTGAAATATCATTTAGTAGATAAGATTAATGTGTTTTTATGAGATATCCAAAACGATATATAGGAAAAAATTGATTAGAATCTATATTGTAAATCAATAATAATGAATATTTAATTATTCTTGGTCACCAATGATAAATAAACATTAAAATCCCGTTCTTTTTTGACTAAACTTACCAATTTTCGAAAAAAATTTATTCCATTTCGTATTTATACACTAAATATTTATACATTGGCAAATCTACGATAATTTAATTGGACTAGATGAGAAACATGAAATACGAACCTCAGAAAATAGAAGAGAAATGGCAAGAACGATGGAAAAAAGATAAAATATTTGAAGTTGATATGGACCCAAAGAAAGATAAATATTACGTCTTGGAGATGTATCCATATCCCTCCTCAAAATTACATATGGGCCATTTAAGGAATTATTCTATTGGTGATTCATTTGCTCGGTTCAAGCGCATGCAAGGATATAATGTTCTATATCCGATGGGATATGATTCATTTGGCCTTCCAGCTGAAAATGCGGCTATTGATCACGGTATTGATCCAAAAAAATGGACAAATAAAAATATCAACGCTATTAGGAACCAACAGAATCGAATTGGTCTTTCTTATGATTGGAATAGGATGATATATAGCCATGACCCCGATTATTATAAGTGGGATCAATGGTTCTTCTTGAAAATGTTAGAAAAGGATTTAGCTTATCGCCAAGACTCATATGTTAATTGGTGTGATAAATGTGCCACTGTATTAGCAAATGAGCAAGTTCAAGGAGGAAAATGTTGGCGATGTGGCTCCGAAGTAGAACAAAAATTTTTGACTCAATGGTTTCTAAAGATTAGGGCATATGCTGAAGAATTATTAGATGGGCTGGAGGAAGTTGATTGGCCGGAAAAAGTCAAAGTGATGCAGAGGAACTGGATCGGGCGATCTGAAGGGACTACCATCAAGTTCCCTATTATGGAGGAAAAACGTACGATTGATATATTTACGACAAGACCAGATACTTTATACGGAGTCACGTTTATGGTATTTGCGCCAGAACATCCTTGGGTTAGAAAATGGGTCGAAGGAACTGATTTTGAAGATGAATTTGAAAATCTTTATCGAGAAACTATGAAGCAAAATCAGTTCGAAAGAACCGATATTGATGTGGAAAAAAAGGGGATGTTTATTGGAAAATATGCGGTTAATCCTCTAACCGAAGAGCAAATACCTATTTATGTTGGTAATTTTGTAATATATGAATACGGTGCTGGAGCGGTTATGGCGGTTCCCGCCCACGATCAGAGAGACTTTGAGTTTGCAAAAGAATACGGGATTCCCATTAAGGTGGTAATCCAACCTTTTGATTATGAATTGAATGCTGAAAAAATGACGCGCGCATATGAGGGTGACGGAGTATTAATTAACTCTGAAGAATTTAACGGAATGGAAAACCGAACTGCAACTGCCGCAATTTCAGAAAAATTAGACGAGATTAACATGGGATCCGCAACCATAAATTATAAATTAAGAGATTGGCTAATTTCCAGACAAAGATATTGGGGCTGCCCCATTCCAATTATATATTGTGAGATGTGTGGCACGGTCCCCGTCCCTATCGAAGATTTGCCAGTTAAATTGCCTGAAGATGTAATATTCACGGGGAAAGGAAATCCACTTAAAACAAGCGAAAGTTTTATCAATACCACATGTCCCGAATGTAGTGGAAAAGCGACCCGGGAAACAGATACGATGGACACGTTTGTGGATAGCTCGTGGTATTTTTTTAGATACTGCGACCCGCATAATAAAAAGGAACCATACGGAAAGAAGAAAGTGAATTATTGGGGAAACATAGATCAATATATCGGAGGAATTGAGCATGCGGTAATGCATTTACTATATGCCCGTTTTTGGACGAAAGTCGGAAGAGATCTACAATTGCATTCCCATAATGAACCTTTTCAAGCTCTCTTAACGCAGGGAATGATTAATAAGAGTCATCCCTACTGTCCTGAATGTGATACATTCGCGACTAAAGTTGAGAAAGATTCGACCAAATGTCCAAGATGTGAAACCAAATGGATTCAAAAGAGTGTGAAAATGAGTAAAAGTCTCGGAAACACAGTAGATCCAAATAATATTATGGAAGATTATGGAGCTGATTCTGCTCGGTTTTTTATCTTATTTGGAGCAAGTCCGGAATCAAGTTTAGAATGGTCTGAAGAAGGTGTTGGTTTTGCCGCTCGATTTATGAATAACACCTTTAAACTCTTATCAGAAGAACCAACCAATATAAGAAAAACCAAAAATATTAGAGACACACTTATCAATTATTATATGCATCGTAGCATCAAAGAAATCACTGAAAGCATGAAAAAGATTAATATTCGAGATGCGGTCAACAAAATCGTCCAATTTAGCTCAGAATTAACAGATTATAAAAAAGAGGGTGTCAATAAGGATATTTTTCATAATTGTAGAAAAAACCTTGCATTAATTTTACACCCTATTGCACCTCATATGACCGAAGAAGTCTGGGAACTGCTTGGAGAAGATGGATATATCAGTTTAGCTTCATGGCCGGATCATGACGAAGATATCCTTACTGATGAAAACAATTTCAAATGGAATCTAATGAACAATACCATCGATGATATAAAAAATATTAAACAAGTACTTAAGAAAGATTCAATTGAACAGATAGACATTATCATCGCAGAACAATGGAAATTTGAATTCTATTCGGATTTAATGCGATTGATTGAGCACACCATAGATCAGGGAGAGATAATGAACAAGATCATGAAAAAATCCAAATTTAAATCATACGGCAAATTTGTGAGTCAGACTGTTAGTAAAGTTCTAAAGAACATCGGAAAATATGCTAATTTTATTCTACCACCCTCGGATGAATTGCAATTTTTTAAGAATATAATCCCACTTTTTGAAAAACAATTTAATGCTGCTGTGAATGTTTTAACCGAGGATGATACAAAACAAAAAAAGGCAGATCAAGCCCTTCCTGGAAGACCATCCATAATTATCAATTAAATCCCCAAAAACAAATAATAAATAATATATTTTATTCATAACTTTCAAAATCAAGATGCTTAGTATTAATTTAGTCAAAAACATCTATTTTTTTAACATTGGGGGCTATGGAAATGATGATAATTATTTTCAATGGACCTCAAAATTCTATAATAAAAATCCTCATTTCCAGATAAAAATCACACGCAATCCTCCCCATAAAGATATCTTTTATACTATTAACAATCCGGATATCACCATCGTCTATTACGCTAAGGACGACACCGTTTTTACAATAGCTGGTCATCCTAATTTACAATCTCAATTATTAGAAGCTATGCTCGAATATTTAGTGTCCGAATTCTATGATATGTATGATTCTTCTTTACTCACGACCTGTTATGGAGATACTTGTGATGTGTTTGATGGATTCTCAATGGTGGTGTTAGATTTACTAAATAATTTTGATGAAAAAAACCTCATTAAAATCACAAGGGTAAACTGTAAAGGTTGTGATAAAAAAACTCAAGAAATAATCATAAAAAAATCCTTAATTCAGAATTCAAATAGTTCTACCACACCCTTAGTATTTATCCATAGTGGACACGCTCTGTTGATTTATATTGACAATGATTTTAAGGTCAGGGGAAGCCAACTGGTAGATGTCTCTTATTGAATATTGATGCTATCTCGAAATATTTATTTTGAGGTTAATTTAAAATATCTGGATTTTCTTAAAGGATTTAAATAGAAAAAAATTAGTCTTATTAAATCTACATTTTTAATATCCTTCATACACATTAGCTATGACTATCTATGAACTTAGTATCATTTCCAGCACTGGTTTTCCGTATTATAACAAAAAAATTAAGCCAGTACCAAAAGGAGTGAAAGTTCATTTACGATTCTTTGATTTTTCGGAACAAGACAAAAAAGATTTTGAAGATGAGAGCTATTTAGAATTTGATCTCAAAGCGGGGCTGATTTCTGCTTTATTTGAGTTCGCTCGCAATATTGATAAAAAAATCGAAGTATTAGAATTTAGACCAAAAGGTGCCGAAGAAATTAATCCGAAGCCCGTGCAGGACCGTATCAAATATAAAGGTGACGTATTAATGACAGTTACGACTGAAAAGTACCTACTTCATGATCAGATCCGCAGAAAAATTGAGGTTATCTACGAGAATTTTATAAGTCCAAAAATTCCTTTAGATTCTGCCTATGAGGTTTTACATAATGAGGAAAATTCACTTTTAGATATCCTTACAGATAATAAAGCCAAAAACCATCTCTTTAAGCATGAAAAAGCCCTTAGAAAGATTTCTAAAAATTATATTAACGAGATGAGCAGATACGGTCTGAAAGGAATTGTGTGTTGCGGTTTTGATTTGAGTCCAATTACATGCTTTTCAGAACATAATCAATATCATTTAGAGGATATTGACGAAATTCTTCGGGGTGTAGGCAATATTCCAGAAATTGAGGCATTAAATTGGAAATATCGACAATCAAATTATAATAACAAGCCGCTCTGGGTCTTTATTATTAATAGCGGTATCGGTGTAAGTGTTGAAGGTTTGTATGAAAATTATTATTATCTGCTGTTAACTGAACCTGACGCGTATATGGGAGAGTTTCCTCGAAAGTTAGCAAATGAATTTAATGGGATTTTAACTGAAGATATATAAAAAATGTGTTCTCTCAGATCTAATAAAAATGAAATAGAAAGAACTTAAAGAATTTAGATTGTCTTTTCTGCTGCTTTAATGATCTCAGCAAATGATTCCGCTTCAAGCGAAGCACCACCTACTAATCCACCGTCAATGTCTTCTTTCTGAAACAATTCTAATGCATTATGCGGTTTCACCGAACCACCATATTGTATTCTGACCGATTGTGCTACTTCCTCATCATATTTATCTTTTAGCAGACTACGAATGAATTTGTGGACTTCTACCGCTTGTTCAGGGGTCGCAGTCTCTCCAGTACCGATTGCCCAAATTGGTTCATATGCTATTACTATTTTTTTCATCTCTTCTTTATTTATATCGGCGAATGTTCCATTCATCTGGTTCTCAATTATCTTTTCAGTGTTACTTGCTTTTCGCTCCTCCAGATGCTCTCCAATACAAACAATTGGCGCTAGTCTCATCTCCAACGCCTTTTTTACCTTTTTATTAATAAGTTCATCAGATTCCCCAAAAATGTTTCTTCGCTCACTATGTCCCAAAATAACATAATCTATTCCTAAAGCGTTTAAAAAGATCGGCGAAATCTCCCCGGTGTATGCACCTTTTTCTTCAAAATACATATTTTGAGCCCCCAGCTTAATATTTGTCACCTTCACGACACTCGCTTCTTGAAGGGCAGTAAACGGAGGAGCGATTACTATATCAACTTGTTTTACTTTCTTTACTAACGGTATTAATTCTTGGAGCATCTCTCTGGCACTTTCTGGTGAACCTCGATTCATTTTCCAATTTCCGCCTATTATTGGTCTTCTCATAATTTTTCAAAACCTCATATTACTTCTATTTGTATAGAATATATTACCTTATTTCAAACTTTCATAAATAAATTTGCAAGTACTAAAATCTATAGTCTTATGACCTTCATTTCCGGAGCTATCAATTTTAGAATCTTACTCCTGATTTTTTCATGTCTGATATGAGTTCTTGGATCTCTTTATCTGCTAAATCTTCCAGAGGATTTTCTTTGATGCGTAAAATCTGGAGATGCTGCAAGTTTTTTAATTTCGGGGAAAGCGTGGTGAGCTTGTTATGAGTGAGGTTTAAAAAGGAAAGTGAAGGAAGTTTGTATAAAGAATCGGGTAATTCTTTAAGAATGTTATGAGTGGCTGATAATTCTTCAAGATTTGATAATTCTCCGATGTTTTCTGGAAACCTTTCTAACATATTATCATTAAGATATAATTCCTTCAAATGTTTAAGCTTGCCAATAGAATTGGGAAGATATTTCAACTTATTATTATTTATTCGTAGAGTCTCTAATGATGTTAGATCTCCAAGTGTGTCCGGCAACTTTTCTAATTTATTATTATCCAAATTTAAGTATACTAATTCTCGACTATTACCGATACTTGAAGGCAGCGATATAAGCATGTTATTTTCTAAATAAATTTCTGTCAAATAGGAAAGATCCCCAATTGCTTCGGGTAATTTGGTGAGCATATTATTACTTAAAACCAGAATTTGTAAGGCTCTGAGTTTTGAAATTGAAGAAGGCAGTACTCTTAGGCCACTATTGTTCAATCCGAGTACGATAACTCGATTTTGAGAAATTCTAAAGGTCGTATTAGGATTATATTGCTTCCCTTTCTGAAATTGGAATTTTTCGTTGGTGTGTTTTTCCAATTCTCTTAAAATATCTGCCTCTTCCGTATAGACTTCTGCCCCTCGAAAATTCTCTATTGATGAATCTTGTAAGGGCGGGATATTAGGGACGCTCCTTTTTTCCAAAATATGTTCCTTTTCCCACCGCTTATCCCTCTGTCGTGTCTCATATGCTGTAGTTTTGGTCGATTGAGTCTTTTGTTTGTTCTGAGAGGAAGAAAGCATAATATAAGACTCCACCCTATTGAGAATTTCGAGTATTTTATCCACTTTCTTTTCGAGGCTCTTCACTTTCATTTCTAATTCTGAAGTATTCGCATCCATCCTAATATCTCGCAAGAAAGAATATATTTACTTATTATACTCGATAGATGCTTAAAAACTTTCTATCAATAGCTTATAAAAAGGGAAAAAAGAATGGTTAGGATTACTCTTCTTTTTCTGGTAATTTTTCGTCCAGTTTCGCGGCCTTTAATATTGTTTGGACTTCCTCCACATCGGGAGGCATAATCTCGGGTAAGCCAAATTGTTCTCTTCTGCGCTCGATCGCAGATTGCATTGGGATCGCTTTGCCTGTCTCAAAAATCGTTGAGGCTTGCGAGTAAAAATATTCTGGCCCCTCTCCTCTTGCGATGCTTTCATTCTTCAAAAGGGTAAATATTTCTGTTAGCTCCACTTTTTGAGGGCATACCTCGTCGCAGGTGTCACAAATAGTACATCCCCAAATATTAAAGGTGTTTTCTTTACCAAAAATCTTTTCTTTTAATCCTAATAATGAATCTAAAATGAGTCGTCTTGGATTATACCGACCGTTTGTTATTTCAGCTACTGGGCATGCTCCTGAACAGCAACCGCATTGGTAACAATACGCTAAGGTGCTACCAATATCTTCACCCATCAGCTTATTTCTAAATTCAAAATCTATAGAAGCCATAGATAACAGTATAAAATTATGATTTATATTATTATGCTAATTATGATAATAAAAAAAGGAATAAAAAATATTGGGTTATGAAAATAAGCTTATTCTTTGTAAAAAAAGAGATTCCTATTAGAGAGCCCCTTCACACATATTTTAGACTAATTAATCATGGACTTGAAGGCTTCTCTGTTTGATTCTTAAGACTAATTCCATTAAGAGCGAAAATTGCCGAATGGACGAGCGAAGATATTACTAAGTGGTTGAATTCTAAAGATCTTAGTTTACTTCCCCAACTTAATGAGAGGATCTCCTTTTACGCCCAAACGTATAAATTACTCTTAGAATATAGTTCATATATCTTGAAGGTTGAGAAGAAGATGTCAGAGTTTTGGACCGGTAAAACGACGTATTCCATAGCAGACAATTGGGATTTGGTGTCTCAAGACTGGGACAGGTTAGTGAAATATCTCGGTGATGGAATTAATCGTAAAAGAATTATGGACGGAATAAAAAATGAATATATTTACGGAACAAAGGAAAATATCGAGAAAATTCTCGGACTTTCCATCCTATCGACATTATCATTGACAGGAGAAACTTTCCATTGGGATGACAAGGAAATAAGACAGATTAAGACGGATTGGATCAATTGGCTTCAAGACGAAGGTTTCTTTATGGTATATGAGAAAGGCAAGAAGAATGAAGACATCCCTGACGCTATCATAACGCTAATGGATGAATTCAATTCTCTTACAGAGTTAGATGAGAAATACTTCCATAAGCATAAGAACATTGAAGATCTTTTGAACAAGGAGTACGGACTCTGTGCGGAAAACCCGCTTTTCGAAATGTTTAAGAACGAAGATATGGACAAAAGACGCTATTGGTTCGGACAGAGCGACCTGACCCTTCTCGAGGGAGATACGCTCTATGTAGTCGATTTCAAACCCGAGAAAAACCTTAATACTGAAAATACCCGGGACCATTTTGTCAACGCCTTCCTCCAAGTGATTGGGTATGCACTCAGTACTAAAATGAATATAGATAAAGAACTGAAAGTAAAATGCGTAGTCTTTAATGGCGAAGGCCAGGCGGTGGTGTTTGACCCGATTGAGATGTTTGCCGAGATCCAAAAATTCATGAGCGGGAAA
>WJIN01000056.1 GCA_014730295.1 Promethearchaeota archaeon
AATATAATCATTTCCTAATCCATGAAATTTTTCAAACTTAAAATCTTGTAGAGTAACACTTTCCATATTTTCAATTTTTCCTAGTAGTAGTATAATTTATTAAAAATAGTTCAAAAAAATTTCTATTATGGATTGAAACCTCTTCTCGAGTTTGCGATAAATAAAATTACCTCGCTAATCAATTAAGATGATGAGGGGTGGGAAAGAATAAAAATTTAAGCAATTAATTATTTTCTAACTCAAAGATTTATCATTTAGAGAGTTTCTTGTTGAATTTGAAAAATGGGACTTACCATAACTGAAAAAATATTACGAGATCACGCCCAAAATGGCAATGTGGTGGCGGGAGATTTCATCTTTGCTGATATTGACAAATGTTTGGCAAATGATATAACGGCCCCTATTGCAATTGATGTATTCGAAGAATTAGTAGAAGGGACTGAAAAGACTGTTTTTAACAACGAAAAAATCATTCTCACACCAGATCATTTTACTCCTAATAAAGATGTTGAATCTGCTCAGCAATGTAAAATTATGAGAGATTTTGCCCATAAATATAATATCGTGAATTATTTCGAGGTGGGAAGAGTCGGTATAGAACACTGTCTTATCCCCGAACAAGGATTAGTCGCACCTGGTGATCTATTTATAGGAGCTGACTCACATACTTGCACATATGGTGCTTTAGGCGCCTTTTCCACCGGTGTTGGTTCCACAGATTTGGGGGTTGCTATGGCATTAGGGAAATGTTGGTTGAAAATACCCGAAACAATAAAATTCATCTATTCGGGGAATTTAAATAAATGGGTTTCAGGAAAAGATTTGATCTTATATACTATTGGGCAAATCGGAGTCGATGGTGCCACATACAATGCAATGGAATTTGCAGGAGAAATTATAGAGAACCTTTCAATGGCAAATCGATTTACTATGTGCAATATGACAATTGAGGCGGGAGGAAAAAATGGTATCATTGTCCCAGATAGTATTACTAAAGAATATGTGGACCAATTAGAATTAAATCAACATAAATTTTATACCAATGATGATGATGCGGAATACGAGGAAATTTACGAATTTAATTGCGCAGAAATCGAACCGCAAGTGGCATATCCACATCTTCCAGAGAACACAAAACCTATATCTGAAGTCCATAATGATAGAATTAAACTGAATCAAGTGGTAATAGGTTCATGCACTAATGGGAGATTGGAAGATTTAGAAATAGCCGCTTCTATATTCAAAAATCGACACATCCATCCAGACCTAAGGTGTATTATAATCCCAGGGACGCAAAAAGTCTATTTGGAGTCAATAAAACAAGGGTTTGTGGAAATGTTTCTTACGAGTGGAGCAATAGTCTCAACCCCAACATGTGGCCCTTGCCTAGGAGGTCATATGGGAATTCTAGCTGCGGGGGAAAAAGCACTTTCTACGACAAATAGGAATTTCCTGGGACGCATGGGCCATGCTGAAAGTGAGATTTATCTTTCTAGCCCTGCTATTGCCGCAGCTTCCGCAATATCGGGTTATATTACATCCCCTGAATATCTTGACAATCCTTAAACTATACAAAGAAAAATAAAAGTATTGAAAAAAATATGAATGGAATTGTATTAAAATATGAAGAAAAGAATATTAATACTGATCTGATAATTCCAGCACGATATCTGAACAAATCGGATCCTAAACACCTCGGAGAACATTGTATGGAAGATTTAGACCCCAATTTCCATAAAAGGAAAGAAAAGTTAAATGCATCTATATTGGTTGGAGGTGCAAACTTTGGAAGCGGTTCCAGTAGAGAGCAAGCACCTATTTCTCTCAAAGCGGCGGGAATAAAATGCATTATAGCTCCATATTTTGCAAGAATCTTTTTCCGCAATTCGATTAATATTGGGTTACCTATAATTGAATTTGAGGATATTTCCCAATTCTCAACTGGAGATCAGATAGAAATCTCCTTAGTGAAAGGTCTCATTAGAAATATCACTACTGATGTGGAGTTTTCAATTAATAAAATGCCGCCTTTTCTCAGAGAGATAATCTCTGCGGATGGACTTATTAATTATGCCAGAAAGAAGATAATCGAAATATAAATATATATAAAAATTATTTAGTATTAACAAAGCGGTTATTAATTATTTTTAGGAAAAATGAAAAAGCGTATATTGGTAGTTGTCTTATTTATCTTACTCTTATTTATTCCCTTTGGTCATGTGAAAGCTTTTGAAGATGCCGTTGAGATAGAAGAAAACTCTCCTGTTTTTTATTTGTTTAGCTTGGAGAAAGATGCGCCTCTCAATAATATCAAAATAGATTTTTCAAGGGAAAAAAAAGGGAATATCTCTGTTTTCCTTTTTGATAGGCGACCGATGAGTAGTTATATCACTCCAAATCAAACCTTAGATGATGCGATCTATTTAGATTCAATAAATTATACTGAATCAGAGACCCCATCACTGAATATAACCGCATCTGAGGCGAAAATCTACTACCTCGAGATTCTTATTTTTGTAAATGGGTCTGATATTTTATATGTTCAATCGACTAAAGAATTATCTCGCTATTATCTTCCCAATATTCCCGGATTTCCATTTGCGATTATATTTGGCACAATTCTAATATCAATATCAATCCTATTCCTTGCTAAAAAAAGCAAACTCAAAATTTCCATGAACTATATTTTTTAAATATTATACTATACCTTTTAAACTATTTTTTATTACTTTTCCGTAGTACAATTTTGTAAAAAAAGTGATTTTAAGATGGCGAAATTAAGTAAAAAACAGTATCTTCAAATTGGAAACATAATTGCCGTAATTGCAACTATTGCAATTAATTTATTAGCGAATATTGTTCCATTTGGTGGGAACACAACAGGTGATTTAGCTGAAAATTATCCGAATTTATTTGTCCCTGCTGGTTATGTCTTCTCTATTTGGTTTATTATATACGTACTAATTGTCATTTTTGCTTTTTATCAAGCAAAAGATCTCTTCAAATCAGAGAAGGAGGACTTACCATTTATCGAAAAAATCAGCATTTTTTTCATAATTGGGAGTCTTGGCAATATTTTATGGATATTTTTCTGGCATTATGAAGTTGTGATAGGTGCGATGATTTCAATACTAATCTTGTTCATTTCTTTGCTCATTATCTACGTGAATTTAGAAATTGGAATTTCAGAGGCTCCGAGAAATGAGAAATTATATGTTCACTTACCTATAAGTGTGTATTTTGGATGGCTTACAGTAGCGACAGTGGCTCAGATCGTCGCTCTTTTGGTTGATTTAGGCGTTCCTAGCTTGGGGCTACTCGCAGAATTATTGACGGTTGTCGTGATAGTTGTTGTACTATTGCTCGCTCTCATAAACCTTTATACTAGAGAGGATATTGCATATAATTTAGTTATTGTGTGGGCTTCTATTGGGATATTTGTAAAACAATTGCCTTCAAATCTATTAGTTTCTATTACTGCCCTAATAGCAGCTCTCATCGTTGGTATTTACATCATTTATTTAGTCTACAACAATTACATTAAAAAATAGAAATATGGGAAAATCTAATTCTACTAAATTCTTTTTCTTTTTTTCTTTTGAAGAATAATTACCTATTTAGTATCTATTGCCGGTAATTTCAATAAAGATTGGTTCAATCTAGAAGTCTGAAATCAATATTTAATATAGGGGTAAAAAGAATGACTTATAAGCTAGATACCCTATTATTATTCTCTTAATTATTTTAGTATTGTTTATCGACCAAGCACTTTTTTATTTTTACTAATATTCAATCTCAGCAATAATTTCTGGATCTCCGCTCTCGGGATTATCCTCTACAATAATGTCGAGTTTGTATCCCTCATTATTGAGTTCAGTTTTCACATTACTTAGATTGATATATGTGCAATTCCCCTTAACAAACACTATTTTATCCTTTGTACTAATCTTATTTCACCACTTTTTTTATCTTAACAACCCACTTATATGAAATGATGTTACACCAAAATCCTCCAATCATTTCTTAAGCGTGAGTAATGCCTAATTTCCTTAGTTCCTAAAAAAAAGGGTAACCTTTTAAACATTTCAATATCTCACAAAGATCTATTCAATATATGGAACAGAATGAAATATGTAAAAATTTATAAAGGAGGAATAAGCCAACTAAAAGAATTCATACTATTCTGATCACATGACTTTTTAAGGACATTATCGAATTTCGTAAATCACAAAAGGTTCAGCTTTTCAAAAGCACTAAAAATTCCCAATTCCTTAAAGTCGTGATCTTGCTTCAACGATCAATTTTATATTTCATTCTTCAATTTCTTAACTATACCTATTACTATAACAAATAACAATAAAAAGTGATGAGAAATTTCTTTCGAAGAGTTATCTAAAGAATTAGCAAAGCTCATGGAAGATACGAAAGAGCTCGAGCTTAAGGATGTAGATTTATTCGCTGAATATTTAGAGTTTCAAATGCTTCCTACTATCGTCGCATCGGCAGCACAAGCCGCGGGCTTACCCGCACCCGGTAAACTTGGAAAAGCAGAGTGGACGTCAAAAAAATTTAAATTAGAGGTGCAATATCCTGGAGAAATCGAGACAATTCAATTCATCCGATCCAATGGGACAACATGTACCATCGGTGGCGAAAAAGTCCCTCCATTTTATAGTTTTTTGGGAATGGGTAAACAGAATCCTCATCCTCCCTTAATTACTTATGATGTATTTGATATGGGGGATAAGATGATGCTCCCAAAACCCATCAAGAACGAATATAAAGATGTATTGGGTAATCCTGCCGAATGGGCTAAGTTTGCGGTTGATAAGTTTGGTGCGGAATGTATCACATTTCACTCGTTAGGAATTGACCCGGGAACACTTGATTGGCCAGTCTCAAAATCTAAGGAACTTTTTGAGGATGTTCTTCAAGCGGTAGATGTACCCGTTATTATTGGTTGTTCTGGAAACAAGGAAAAGGATGTAGAGATGTTTAAGGAGCTTGCAGCTATGTCTGAAGATGATGTTTTAATGCTTTCGGCAGCTGATAAGGCTACATGGGAGGAAGTTATCCCACTCGCAGTTAAATACGATCATAACTGCCTTTTATGGACTTCCCTCGACTTAAACAATCAGATTAAGATGAATAAAGATGCGCTCGAATTAGGCCTTCCCCGCAATCGGATTGTTATGGACCCAACCTGTGCTACTCTGGGGTATGGAATGGAATATAGTTTCAGCATCTATCAGAGAATGAGGATGGCTGGACTCTTGGGTGAAGAAGATTTAGCCTACCCAATTAGTGGTGGTACAACAAACGCATGGGGTGCTCGTGAAGCATGGATGAGTGAGAAAAAGACTCCAAGCGATTGGGGAGCGAGAGAATACAGAGGTCCAATTTGGGAAATCTTGAATGCGCTGAGTTTATCGCTTGTAGGACTTGACCTCGCAATGATGTTCCATCCAATATCAGCGAAGCATATGAAGGACATCACAACACAGTTCTTCGCAGAGATGCCAGAGACATTAGAAGATATGGGCTACTATGACTGGGTATCTGGTCAGATGAAGCGTTAAATTTTATTTTCCTTTTTTTACTTTTTTCTGTAAATACTAATTTTAATATGATGTTTCATCCATAGAAAAATCAATATTTCGGTCTCTTTCTGATTAATTTAAAGGTTTTCTAATATTTTATAGAATATTGTAGATATACATTTCATGAAAACTTTAGAGGAACAGCTTCTTTGTTTTGCTGGAATGAAAAGAAATGAAGCTAAGGTTAAAACTTTACTTATAAAGAATAAATTTTGAATTGAAATTCGTGGATTTTATCAAAGTATTTATGATTTTTGAATTTTCAGAAAGTAGGTTTCACCATTGATTTTATGATCCACTACATCGTGTCCTTCTTTTTCGGCAAAGCGTTTTATATTTTCTGAAGCTTCTGCAAAATCCCCTGTTATTTCGAGGATATCTCCTGAACTTAATTCTTTTAATTTCCTTTTCGTTTGTGCCACAGGCATCGGGCATACCATCCCTTCACATTTTAATTCATAATTAGTCATTATTTTTTTTCCCTCCATATGAAGTTTTATTAACTAAATAATATTTTATCTGCGTTTATAGACATCTCTAAAAAGCCGTGCATTGTGGTTTTTTCAATCCCTTCCATTAATTCCTCCTCTCCGACTCCTCTTGCTTTCATGCATACACCGCATGCTTTAACGTTCGCTCCTTCTTCTATTACGTCTCTCAACCACTTTCCCACATTATCATAGCTTGATGGATCTTGCCCTTTTTTCCCAACAAAAATTCCATCCTCTACTAAAAAAATGTTCACTTTATGACCGTCTAATAAAGCGGTATAAGCGAAACGTAACATGGTATAGGGTCTTTCTTTAGTGTAGGCCCCATCTCCAATTGCTATGGTGAAAATTTGTTGATCTTCCGTCATTTTTTAGTTTCCTGACATATTTTTATGAGTATAATAAATGAAACCTTCGGGAATTTATTAATATTTTCGTAATAATTTATTTATAGTTTCGATAAATTAATTAAATAGCAAAATATTTTTTCAATCAGAAAAAACTTATAATTGATTAGTTGTGAATATCGAATATATCAGAAATTTCATTGGACTTACTAAATATAAAAGCTTCTCAGAATTAGCGAATACTATATCCATCTCTCAGAGTACTCTCTCTCATAGGATTTCCCAATTGGAAGAGGAACTTGGAAATGTACGATTAATCCATAGAACAACAAAATCATTTGAATTAACCCAGCAAGGGAAAATTTTTTTGGAATATGCGCAAAAAATTATTTCCTTGTATGACAAAGTAATTCAAGAGTTAAACGTATTTGGGGATGGTATTATTGAAGAAATCACCATAACTACCTCCAAATTACCAGGATCCCAGATCCTTCCAAAATATATTGCTCACTTTAAGAGTCAAAATCCCCGCGTTAGTTTCAAAACCCTTATCAATAATTCTAAGAAGTCGATCAATTTATTGAAGAAAGGCAGCGTAGATTTTGGGGGTGTTGGCAGTTTTATGGAGAATGAAAAAGACCAATTCGATTTCATAGAGATAGGTGAGGATGAGATGTTTTTTATTTGTTCCCCGAACCATGAACTTATCCAGCATGGGGATAAAGAGGTGAGTTTCGATCAACTCAAAAAATATCCGTTTATTTCACGCGAGCTTGGATCTGGTACCAGATACACGTTCGAGAAGAAATTCCCGAGGAGTAATGAACTTAAGGTAAAATTAGAAATAAACGATAATGATTCTATTATCTCTGCTGTAAGCGGGAGTGAATATATCTCGGTCTTGAGCAAGAAGATTGCTCAAAAAGCTGAAGATGCTGGTATAATTTCCATCCTACGCTTGAAAGACTATCCCACAATCGCCAGACGAGAGATTTTTTTTTTGAAAGTAAAAAATAAAAACTATAGTAAATTGAAAAATAAATTTTGGAATTACTTGAAGAATTCTCTGTAGTTATTTAATCAACGGGGTTATTTTATCAAAGTTTAGTAGATTATTCCATTTCTGCTTGAGTGGGTGAAATCCTCTAACGAGTGTTATAATATAAAATCCAAAAAATATCACGGATGCTAATCCTGGAATAAACCCACCTAAGAGCTCTGTGAATCCTGGTCCCGAACCATAGGTAATAATAGTATAGAGAAATGAACCACTCGCAATGAGAACAGAGAATAACGAGATAATAAAAGCCGATCTTTTACTTAAATACAATTGAATGGGTCCTAAATCCAATCGAAAATATTTAGGTTGGACAATAATTGCCAAAATGGTCTTGCTGATAATCTTATCTTCGTATTCTACCAATACATTAAGAAATCGTCTCTGCGGATCTTTCTTTTTCTTATCTTTCTCCATTTTTAGGGGCATTACAGAAAAAATCATAACAGGGGGATTTACCGCGTCCTTTTGCACAACTACCCGACCATTGAGAGGATGGGCTTCAAATCCCTCCCCTTGTATTGTAATGTTTAATACTGGTGGTTCCTTCTTGGTAGTTTCGATATGAACAGTAGTTTTATAAACCACTTTACCCTCTTCATCCATTATTTTGAGTTCTTCGTGAGAGAGAAACACATAAAATAAATAGCTTTTCTTCTCCATCATTACGGAATAATATTGGAAACCCATATTTACATCATAGACAATTTTTTCCTCATCCAAATCATCGGTCAGCCGTTCCTCATCTCTGTCTGATGTACTTGCTAAATCTCGAAAAAGACTTCCTGATCCTCCAGCAAGACTGTCCCCCTCTGGTGGACCACCGGGGGCACTTGGAAGAGCCTCCTCTCTTTTTCTTACCTTAACTTCCTCTTTTAACATTTCTTCTTCGTCAAAGAAGACTGTATCCTTTTTAATATCAGATCGAGCTTTCTTTTTCGAGGGAGGTGCTTTTGGTTTTTCTTTTTTAGGTATTATCGGGACCTCTGGGATTATTTCTTCTTTAAATTCCATTATTTCCTTTATCTTTTTATTTTCAGAAAGACTTTTATTTCCAAATGTTACTACACTGATTTTTTCCCTATTTAATCCCGTATCTTTTAAACATTCAGCAATATCGTTCAAAATAGTTTTGAGTTTAGTAGATTTTTTATAAAGTCCAACATATGAAAAATTCAAGATTTCTATGGTCAAAGTTTTAGAATTTGTATTATAATGAATTTTATCTATCGGAATTTTAAGCGAAGATAACTTTTGAGTCATGGTTTGCATTAATATCTCACCTTTACAAATAAATATTGATTAATAACTATGAGATGGGCTACTAATATAAACTTTATTCGAATTTGACATTTTTATAATACGCTGTAGAAACAAAATTTTCATTCTTATATCTTTAAATATTATGAATGCTGAATATTTATTGTATACACTTTAAGGGGATATTTGTGAACAACCAATATATTATTACATATGATCTCGGAACTACGGGAAATAAGGCAGCTCTGTTTGATTTTAGACTTAATCTGATCTCTCAATTTAAAGTAGACTACCCTATTTATTATCCTCAAAAAGGTTGGGCGGAACAAGAGGCAGAAGATTATTGGAATTCGATGAACCAAACTACGAAATCTCTACTATCTGATTCAAATATAGATCCTGAACAGATAAAAGCAATTATTTGCGATTGTCAAATGAATTGTACCGTTCCCATCAATAAAAACGGCGAAGCTTTGATGCGGTGTATAAATTGGCTAGATACACGAGCGGTCAATATCACCAAAAAGTTCAGAAAGGGACTGATAAAAATTTCTGGGTTTGGTATTCTTAAATTACTTCGATTCATAAAAATAACAGGTGGAGCTCCTGGAGTAAATGGAAAAGACCCAATTTCGCATATTTTATGGATAAAAGAGAAAAGGCCACAAATTTACCAAGACACATATAAGTTTTTGAGTGTAAAAGATTATGTGCTATATAAATGCACTAATAATGCGGTCACCTCTCGAGATTTGGGAAATACCTCCTGGTTGATGAATACTAAACCGGATGTGCTTGATTGGTCGGATAAAATTTTAGAGATGTTAGATTTAGAGAGAGAAAAATTGCCGCAAATAAAAAAAGCTACAGAAATCGCGGGGGAATTAACGGAGGAAGCTGCCAATTCGTTGGGTTTGAAATCAAATATACCTGTTTTTGTAGGTTCAGGAGATATCACATCCGCTGCCATCGGCTCGGGAGCTATCAAAGAAAATGAAATCCATATTTGTTTAGGAACGGCCGATTGGGTGGCGGCACATACATTCGAACGAAAAAAGGATCTTATGCATTATACGGGATCCATCTGCTCGGCAAAAGATGATTATTTATGTCTTTCAAAACAAGAAACTGGGGCGGCATGCTTAGATTGGGCGCGAGACCAGATCTTCACAGGAGAAATAGCTCAATTTGGGGATAATAAGCAAGAATTATATAAATATTTGGATGAAATTGTACAGAAAGCGGGACCGGGATCTAAAAATCTAATTTTTACTCCTTGGCTTTTTGGAGAAAGAAGTCCATTAAATGATCCCGATGTGAGAGGAGGATTTTATAATCTTAGTCTGGAACATACTCGATCGCATCTATTGAGGGCTATTTATGAAGGAGTCGCTTATAATATCAAATGGGCTTTGGAATATATCGAGAAATTGGTTGGAAAATCGAGTTCGATAAATATTATTGGAGGTGGTGCTTTATCAGATGTTTGGTGTCAAATTTTAGCTGATATATTGGATAGACAAATAAATCAAATGAAAGATCCGAATTTAGGAAGTACACGAGGTTCCGCCGTAATTGCCCTTGTGGGATTGGGAGAATTGAAGGAATTCAATGAGGCAACTCATCTAATCGAAATCGAAAAAAAATTTAACCCCCGATCTGAGGCTAAACTTATTTATACTGAATTATATAGGGAGTTTTTGAAAATATATAAGAGAAATAAAAAGATGTTCAAGAATTTAAATCTTGAAAATACGCCTTAAATTCGAGTAAATGTTCTTGAACATCTTTGTACTCTTCTAACCTTACATCTTCGCCAAGAATTCTTTTAATTGCCTCATCCACAATCTTTAATTCTTTATAGAGATTTGGATCTTGATAGTTTTGATTCAAAAGAGGTTCATTCCAAGGTTTTAATTTAGGGAAAGAATTTATTCCCCTCTTCTCCCAGTTGAGACGTTTCTTATATTCAAATGTGAGCGCTTTTATGGAATTCGCGTCCCATTTTTGAATAATCCACGGCGCATAAGAATTTAATTTGTCAAAATCTAAAGCCAAATCATATCTCCATTCATATTGATGATACCAATTTGCAGTAGAAATGTAATTTTCATTTAATACTTTTTCATAGGGAAAAAATTGCCAAGGATTATCTTTAAGATCTTTTGTTCCAAATAATGTTCCCTCTCCGTATTGAAAGAAAAATCCTTGCTTTTCAAAGTTATTAGGATTATTTTCTTCGAATTTAAGGTAGAGTTCAATCTGTGTAATATCTATAGTACCTCCCAATACCTCGTCCTCATAAAGCTTAAGGATTAGGTTTTTTGCTTCCTCTGGATGTACTTTACCAGAGAACACGGGATAAAAGGTAAAACAATAATAAGATTGATTGGCTTCAGTAGTTCCTCTAAAGATCTCAATCCAACACTCAATTGGTTTTATGTGCACGTTGGATCGCCAATAATTAAATAATAATACAATGGCAAAGAGCGAGCTTATAATGATTACAGCAATAAACAAGGGAATACTAAAAAATATTGGGGAAATCAATACAGATATCGCAATATAGATTAATAACCCCCCAATGATAAAAAAGAACCCAATTAATGAGTTATAGGATTCAGGTTCTTTATCTTCTTTAGAAAATAGAATTTTCGGAGCATTATCAGTAATAATTTTAATTCCAAATTGACTTACGAATTGCTTGAAATTTACTCTTGTCCATTCAGATTCTGACATAATAATCTATCGATTCTTTTTCATATAAATAATTTGTCTATTTCAATAAGAACGCATTTACCTATAAACCTAATTAAATTTGGTAAATTTAGAATTTTTCCTACAAAAACATTAATCTTAATTATTTAGATTTAGAAAGCTGAATAAAAGCAACTATTTCTATCTGTTTAGAATATCTATATTGGATTAATCATTAACAAATAAAAAAATCGGCGCTCCTTGATATTTTTAATTAGAAGTATTAATTATATTACTTGAAGAGATAAATGGTTGACTTCGACGAGTTTGTTAAAACAATAAAGTCTGAGAATTATTACGACGAGCAGATCGCCTATGTGCAGCATATTCCTAAAAAAGAACCAAAATTCGGAAATCTTGATAGACCACTAAAATCAAGACTCCAAAAATGGTTAGACCATAATAATATAGACATCTGGGCTCATCAAGCGAAAGCGATTAATATTATTCGGGAAGGGAAAAATACCGTAATCTCCACCTCAACTGCCTCTGGAAAATCTTTATGCTATAATTTATCAGTTCTCCAATCGATAATAGAAAACCCAAAAACTACTGCCATCTATGTTTTTCCCACCAAAGCATTATCTCGAGATCAATATCACACCCTTCAGAATCTACTCTCTCAAACAAGAATTAAACAAACACGAGTAGGGTTATACGACGGAGATATCGAACCAATTGAGAAACGGCAAGTATTAGCAAATGCGAACATCATAATTACAAATCCATACGGACTTCATTTCTACTTACCGTGGTTTAAACGTAAATGGGGAAGAATTTGTCAAAATCTCAAATATATTATCTTGGATGAGATACATATATACCGCGGGATATTTGGTTCAAATTTTGCCCTTCTTATGCGGAGATTAAAGCGCATATTGGAAAGTTATGGAGTTAAGCCTACGTGGATATTATCGAGCGCCACCATTAATAATCCTCAAGAATTCGCGGAAAAGCTAGTGGGAGAGGAGTTCGCCGTTATTGACGAGGATAATTCTCCCTCGGGAGCAAAAAAAGTCATTCTATGGGATCTACCTTACGATGAATATTCCGAAAAATATCGCTCTGCCCATCAAGAAACTAAAAACTTATTTATTACTCATTTAAAGCACAATATTCAAACACTCACTTTTACATTATCCCGAAAAATGGCCGAACTCCAAGCAATATGGACAAGAGAAGCACTGCCTATCATTCGAGAACAAATTCATAGTTATCGAGCAGGGATTAGTAAAGAAAAAAGAAGATTAATAGAACGGAATTTTAAAAATAAAAATATTTTGGGTATTAGCTCGACTAATGCCTTAGAATTAGGGATTGATATCGGAACTCTCGAAGCCACGATATGTTCCGGTTTTCCGGGAACCTTATCCAGTTTTTGGCAGCAAATCGGAAGATCTGGGCGGGGGGAGGAATTATCCCTCTCAACTTTTATCCCTATGGAAAATCCGTTAGATCTTTTCTATATTCATAATCCAGATATTCTTTTTGGCCCAATCCAAGAAGAGATCCTTATCTCGCTGAAAAACAAATATATTCTAAAAAATCATCTTTCATGCGCAGCAAAAGAACGTCCCTTGGAATTGGATGAATATAACAAATTTGGGATTACTGAGAAGGAACTATATACCGATTGTCTAAAAGAACTCCTGGAAGAGGATTTATTGATGAAACGCGGAGGGAAGTTCTACTGGAAAGGGACATTCTATCCCAATCAAAAGTACAGCTTAAATGATCTCTCCGACAGAAGCTATAAAGTGGTTTTAAGAACTCCATTAAAGGAATATTTACTCACCAGTGAGGATGAGAGCTATGTGTTTCGGGATCTACATCCCGGAGCGGTTTATCTATATGAGGCTGAAACCTATGTTGTCGAAGAGCTTGATTTAGAGGAGCGAAAAGTATACATTTCTAAACAAAAAGTGGATTACTATACCCAATCATTAAAACATACCGATATCATGGTTCTTGAAGAAACCTTCCAAAATAAGATGGGTCCGCGAGGAGATATTGAGGTTCATTTTGGGGATGTTCGCGTGGAACATGAATATTACTCTTATAAGGTAATTGATACGCTCTCACAAGAGATTCGATCACGTCACCCGCTTGAAAATATTCCTATCATCGAATATGAGACGCAGGCGTTCTGGTTTTATATCCCTTTTGACATTCAAAAGAAGTTGGAAACTGAAGGATTTGATTTGGGTGGTTCCATCCATGCAATTGAACATGCGATGATCGCGATGGCGCCCGCACTTGCCCAGATCTCACGTTGGGACCTTGGAGGCGTTTCGATTAATTTCGATCCTGTTAAACAAATGCCCGTGATATACATATATGATGCATATCGGGGCGGGATAGGTATATCGGAACTTCTCTATTTTCATTTTAATGAATTGTTAGATCTTAGTTATAAATTAATCGAATCTTGTAGCTGTAAGGCTTCTGATGGCTGTCCAGCGTGTATAATGTCTAGCCGATGCGGTAATCAAAATAATCCATTAGATAAATTAGGTGCACTTTTCCTTTTAAAGAAGTTGCTTAAATCTCAATCTCCATTAAATTGAAACTTCTTATTAGTCTAGTATAAATAAGGACAAAATAACCTTATGTTATAGTTAAAAAAACATAAATTAAGAATTTATATTTTAGAAAAATGAAACATATTAATGGATAATACCTATGATTGATAAAATGATAATCCTATTAGATTTAAGATGGTGTGAAAAAGATGGCTATTAGATGGGACGATATCGAATCTTCCACAATGAATCCAGCAGACTATTTGGACTATGTCGAGAAAGATACAAAATTAAAAGAAAATTACAATCAATATTCCCCAAATGAGGAAATTTTGGATAAAATCTCCAATATTATTACCAAGAAAAATGAGAAGGTGAATCTATTGGCGATAGGGGCCGAATGGTGTAAGGACTGTGCCAAGCAAGTGCCGGCTATGCTCAAAATAGCGAATTCACTTGAAAATGATATATTTCATTTTGAAATTTTATATGGTGTAAAAACAAATCCTTTTCATAAAGAAGATGAACCCCTCTGGCATGAAAAGCATTCTCCTCCGGAAGCTACTGATCCGAGATTCGCCTTAGAGGCAATACCGACATTCTATATTTTTACCAAAGAAGGCACATATCTTGGAAGAATTGTTGAGGGCCCAGAAGATAAAAAGACTCTGGAAGAGGAAATATTGGAAATTCTCGAAAAAGATCTATAAATTCTTTCTGTTTCTTTCTAACGTTGCCTAATATGCGTTATGATAATGTTTTTTTAGGTTTATTTTATCTTTATTTATCAATTTCGTCATCAAAGTTAAATGTGGGACTTGCTATATGTTTGTTATGAATAAATTAAAAGTCCAAAGAGTAATAATCTTCAAACACGGAGTTAGTTATTTCATACTTACAGGAAACATCAAGGGCAATGGTACTTTTGAGCTTGAATTTAAAATAGACGAGATGAATGATGTATTAAAGTCATTATTTGTCTTAGATACGAGCGAAAAAGGATTTATCTCCAGTATATCTTATGATGCGGCTCTGGAAACCTCACAATTACTTAAATCAATTATTATTGAAGTTCCTGATCAGGATTCACTAACTTCCCTTCTCACGCAAATAAAAGGTGCCAGAGTTAAACTCATTCTTGGAAACGATGTCAAGAAAGTGAAAGGTACTATCATGGGTATTGAATTCAATGAAAAACTACAAAACGAGATGAAATTCATAGAAAAATTACTGGTGCTCCTAAAGGATGATGGTGTGATTGTAAAGCTCCCCTTCACAGAAATTTCCTCATTCGACATTCTAAATGACGAGATAAAAAACGACCTTAAATTCTACCTTGAGACCATTATCGCTGGCAAAAAAAAGGATAGCAAAAATATTATCATTAATTGTGAATCAGGAGGAGATAATAACGTGGAAAGAGAGATTGTAGTAAGTTATATTCGAGAGTCTCCAATATGGAAGACTTCCTATCGGCTCATCATGAGTAAACAACAAGATGCGCGTGAAGTAGCGTTGCTTTCTGGCTGGTGTATGGTCGAGAATACTACAAACCAAGATTGGGAGGACATTATCCTTACTTTAGTAGCAGGAATGCCGGTTTCCTTTGTGTATGACTTCTATCGCCCAATATTTATCGAACGCCCGAGAATTGAACCTCCAAAAGTCTTAAGCGCAAAACCAACAGATATCGAAGAGGGGATTGCTAATGAACGTTTTAGGGAATATAAGATGGCGGAAGAAATGGAAGAAGCTGCACCGCCTCCTGCCAAAGCCAGAAAAGCTGCCTATGGGGGTGTGGCTATGCGAGCAATGGCACCCGAACCTACGGCCCGAATGGATGATGCTGCAATTATGGATAAAGTAAAATCCTCTACGAAAGCAACCACCAAGGATTTAGGAGAATTATTCGAATATAATATTTCAAATCCCGTCTCTATCAAACGCAAAAAAAGTGCGTTGGTTCCCATTCTAACCGAGGAAATTAAAGCAAAACGGATATTATTGTACAATAAACAAGAACACGGCAAAAACCCTAACGCATGCCTTGAGATTACCAATAACTCCGACTTAAAATTAGAACGAGGACCGGTCACCATTGTTTATGATAATAATCTTGCCGGAGAGGCCATTATCCCGTTTATGAATAAGGATGATACACGACTCTTGAATTACGCAATTGAGCAAGCAGTGCTCATCGACACGGACCAAAAAACAGAGAATAAAAACATTCACAAAATTTCTTTCGGAGGTGCCTATTGTTATGAATATTACTACACAAACTTGACCAGTACCTATAAGATTAAGAATAAAACAGATGAGGCAAAAGAACTTTATATCGATCATCCGAAGAAATCTGGATATGAAATTATTGAAAAACCAATAGAGCCCGAAGAAACTGCGAATTATTGGCGATTCAAACTCACCTTAAAGCCTAAAGATGCGATTACTTTCACGATTGTCGAGCAGAGAGAAAATTATTCCAGCTATTACATCTGGAACTGGAATAAAGATGATATCCTTAAAAAAGTATCCTTCTATATTCGAAAAGAATTCATTGATAAGAAGCTGGAAACTCAATTAACCGAAATCGCGGAACTCATAGGGAAGGTAAACCAACTAAATCAAGAGAAAGCCAAATTAGAAACTGAGCGGAATACTCTAACCTCTGAGCAAGAACGCTTACGAGAAAATATCTCCGTGTTGGGAAATACGACGCAAGAAGCATCCCTAAGAGAAAAATACGTCAAAAAGCTTACAACTCAAGAAAATCGATTTGAAGAAATTCGCACAAAAATTGACGAGTTAGACAAGGAAATTAAGCAACTTAATACTCAAATCGAGAAGAAAATTAACGCCTTGAAAACCTAGAAATTTTTCTCTATTGATATACAATCATGTATTTAATCATCGGGATTACTTAGAGGTTTCACGGATTCGGTCTTAAGATAGAATAATTTTAAGGACCAATAACACTGAGATTCATTTAAACATATATACATCAGCAAATTATAAACTTTTTTTGTATTTATCTAATTTAATTATATAAATGGAATATAGAAATTTTAAATAAGTAATTTAATGACAGAATTCAAAATTAATAAGTATTTAACATTAAAACTTGAATATGGCAAGACAAAAATATATGTAGGAGGCAAACTCTTTCGGCAATGTAAGTTTCTCTTATTAGATCTTCCCATCGATGAAATTACTGAATTAGATAATATTCAATCGATTGATGAAGCCTCCCAAAAGCTAGCTTACGATTTAGAGAGAAATTCCAGAGAATATGAAATTCCCCCCGAGGTGGAATTTTGGGGTCATTGTTCAAATCTCCAAGTATGGGCGGAAAACCAGTATAATAGTCAATTATTGCATCGAAATTTAGCTTTTCCACTGCTTAAAAGTTTAGAACAGGAAGGTGACCTAATAGCAAAAAGAGTATTTAAAGATGAAATTGCCAAAAGGTTTGATTCTGGGTTTTTACCCGTTATTAGATATTTGCTGAATGGAAAATATTTAGATATCTTCAACCTTGAGGAACTAAAGACACTATTATTCGATGATTCTGATAATTTCAAACCAGCTCTATCAAAACTAATGCAAGAAAAAAATTGGAGTGAAAAATGGATATATCCAATTCTGAAACGAATGATAGATGAGGGGAACTCTACAGTAAAAAATAAATTGCAGAGAGAAATAGCACAAAATTATACTAGCGCTAAAAAAGAAGATTTAGCATCTTTGAAACTTAATTCCTATTTGGATTTTTTGCCTGAAGAGACTATTCAAAAGCTCTTATTTACATCAGAGAACAAACAATCTGATCTTCTTAAAGATTTACTCACATCGAGAAAAGATATTGCATTTCCACTGCTTAAAAAACTAACTGATGTAGGAAATGACCTCGCGAGAGACATTATCAAAGAGAAAATCTTTAATATGATCAAAAAGGGAGAATATGTTCGACATTATATTCGAGATGGTCTTTTAGGAGCATTGAATAAAGATGATCTTTACTCCTTTTTTTTTAATACTGATGGTAATCCAAAAACCTTTTTTCAAAATTATTTAGAAGATGAGGATTTAAGTTTGGGGATTGCATTTCCTTGTTTACGCTCACTATCAGAATTGCGAATCGGTTCGGCTGATGATATTCTAAAGACTGAACTCATAAATCGGGCTAAAACAAATAAAAATCAAGTACTAACATCTCTAATAAGTGAGGGATATTTTGGATTATTTGGCCAACAAGAATATGTTTCACTGTTTGGAAAAAGTGTCAATCTAAAGGGAGAAATTATCCCTGTTAAAAACAATAAATTGATTGTAAAAAGTAAAAATCTCAAGCATATTAAGAACATTGGAAGACTCCTCGAATATAAAAACTTGAAGGATCTGGAAATTTCAGATAATTTTAAACTTGAGGGATTGGATATTCTGGGAACTTTGACAAACATACGGCGATTAAACCTATCCCATAATTCTATTCAAAATATTAATGGATTAAAGCCCCTTACCAGATTAGAAGAACTTTATCTCCAATCTAATCGTATAAACGATATAGAAGGATTGGAACATTTTATATATTTGAAAATCCTAAATCTTTCTTATAATTACATTCATAATATTCACATATTAGAGGAACTCGATAACTTGGAATATGTGAGTCTCCAAAGAAATAATATCTCTAAAATTGAAGGGTTGAAAAATTGTACCAAATTAAAATTTTTAAATCTCTCTTTTAATGAAATCTCACACATAACTGGGTTGGACACATTAACAGAAATCGAGGAACTAGATCTCTCACGCAACAATATTGTTGAAATACAAGGATTAGAAAAACTTGTAAACCTAAAAAAGCTCGATCTCAGGTATAATCAAATTTCGAAAATAGACGGGTTGGAATCCCTTAAAAATCTAAGGGAACTAAATTTATCGAATAATAATATCAAAAAAATTCAAGGATTGGAAGATCTTGATAATTTACAAGTCTTAAACCTTCTTGGGAATAATATATCTAAAATTAACAACTTAAAAAACACAACGAACATACGAATATTAAATTTGGCAAACAACGAAATCGAGAAAATTAAGGATATAAAGAGAAATAAGAGTCTTTTGGAACTATATCTCGGATGGAACAAGCTCAGCGAACTGGAAGGTTTAGATTTCTTGACAAATTTACAAATTTTAGATGTTTCGAATAATCATATAAATGAAATCAATAATATAGCAGAATTAATGAATCTAAAAGAATTATGGTTAATGAATAATAATATATCAGAGATTAAGAGTTTAGATACATTAATTAATTTAACTAAATTGAATCTAAATGGGAATCAAATCCGGGAGATTAAAGGATTACAATACTTAGACAATTTACAACAATTATCTATTCGGAATAATCCAGTCGTATCATCATTATCGCAAAATTCGGAAAAATTAGCGATCGATGCTAATGGAGTCGCTAAAAATCCAATGAATTTTGTAGAGTTTTGTAAAAAATTGAAATAAGGAGAAAAAAAAGAATGATGATATCAGACATTCATCCATCTATTCCAACATATAGAAGAAGGAGATCATCTCTGACTAGATTCTCACGTTCTTTACGAATATCATAGAGACGTAATTTATTAGATAATTCATCATCTCTCTGAACAAATCCCATATATGGTTCCCAATCATCGGGAACGAGATCACCTTCTCCCCAGTCAGTCACACAGATAGATGCGTAATAGAAATTATAATCCTTTTCCAAATCGGCAGCTTCAATTTTATATCTTTCAGGAGTTCCATTATCTTGATAAAAGTAATTTGCAAAATGTTCAGGAATTCCATATTCGCTGAATAATTCGTTTAAATCTTTGCCCTCTCTTACAGCTAGTATTACTGGTGCTGATGATGAGCTAGAGTTAGTCACAAATCCGTTAATTACCTTGATAATTCGCATATACATTAACTGGTTTAACAAAATTTAAATCTTTTTAATATTATCCCTTTCTAAGGAACATACAGCAATCTCTGGAATAATTGGACAACCTCCCCAGCAACTTGTAAAGAAGTCACATTCCTTACACCCTTTATATCGAGGGTGAGTTATTGTATCCCGAAATCCTGTGAAGATATCGTGATTCCACGCTTCCAATAGATTGAATTCATGTAAATCTACCCCATTATGCTCCTGCATAAAAGAGCATGGTTTAGCCTTTAAGTTCCAATCCACGTAGCAAGAATAACGGGACCCATTGCATCCATCAATAGATTCAGGTAAGAAGGGCATTTTTCGTAGGAAGGGTGCTGAACACGCATCAAAATGTAGCGCTATATTTTTTGATTGACAAAATGCAGTGATTTCTATAAATTCTCTAATTAATGTTTTTTCCTCCTTGGTGGTGATTATTTGATCTCTCATAGTCTTACCTCGTCCATTCGGTTTGAAGAGTAAGAAAACAACTCCAGAGATATCAACCTTTTCGTATTTTTTTAAAATGTCAAGTAAAGATGGGACATTTTCCTTAAGTAATACTATATGAACATTTGTCTTAATATTCATTTGTCTCAACTTTTTTACCGCATCTAACGTTTGCGTGAAATGAGACTTGTTATAACTTACTGCAACGGCCCCACAATACTTTTTAGAAGATACCAGGATTTCTTTTGTGAGATTCGACCCATTGGTCGTATAATTCGGAATGATATCGGCTTCTTTACGTAACTTTTTTAAGATTTGAGTGAAGTTTGGATGAAGAGTAGGTTCACCACCTCCCAGAGCTATTTGTAAAACTCTTGCTTCCTTCATACGTAATAACAGATAGTTAAAATCTTCCATAGAGATGATATCTCCCTTCCCTAATGGTTTGGCAGACATATAACAAAAGGGACATTGCATATTGCATTCGTTATTAAGCGACAGATCAATGAGAATAGGAGTATGAGTGGTTAATAGAAAAGACTCGCCCGTTTTAATGGAGGGTTCGAAGAGAAATTTGATTTTTTGCCCAGAGGGATTAGGGATAACTCTATGTAGAAAGCTTTTTTCTTCATTGGTCAATTCCTTCTTATATGCCGCTTTAACTACAAGTTTAAATCCTTCCTTATCTAGCATAAGAGTAGATCCATTTTTTTGGTTGAATATGATCCCCCCAAAAGCTTCATTTCTTGCAATTATTTGATTGTCCATTTCCTTAGTGAAAAAGAGTTTAAACATTTCTATAAATGCATTATCAATTAAGAATAAAACTACGAAAAAATCGATTTTAACTACAATAAATCTTCTCTTATATTTTTTTTGGATAATATTGGTCTCTTTTACCTCTAAACTTACGCAGAACTTTAATTAATGGACAAAAGAACGCCGTAGAAGTCAAAAAAAAGATTGCAAAAAAGAATTAAACTATGCATAATTTGTATTTTCTAAATTTAATGGTGAATTTAATGAGTATCGAAAAGCTTGAAAAACAAGTGGATGAGCTAATGGAGCAACGAGATGAGCTAGAAGAGAATTGCGATAATCTTCCTCAATGCCAAGATGAGGATGGTTGTGAATCCTGTGATATTTATACGAAAATTGAAAAAATTGATAACAAAATTGAGGAAATAGAAGAACAAATTGAAAAACTAATCGCAGAAGACGAATAACGTTATTTTACACTTTAATTGAATCTGCTTTTCTTTCCATACTAACCCATCTCTTCTCAATTATTTACTTCTTTTGTTTTTTCTTTTTACTATTCTCTAATCTCTTTAAATGTTATTTCTTAATTCATCAAGAATCTTCATAATACTGATTTTGAAAAATAAAAAAAGATAAGAATAAATAGTATTCATAGAAACTATATCCCGGACATCTTATATAACGTTCTAAGGGCTCTACTCATAATATATTGCTGAATTTGTCTGCTCCCGCCGACAATCTCTTGAATTCTGGAGATGTTTATATAATCATGCATTAAAGTATTATCACAAAGTCCAGCGCCGCCCATCAAATTCCCTGCTTCATAACAAACATCCTTGGACAGTTTTGCTGACTGATATTTCAGTTGAGATGCTGAGGCCACCATTGCCTGTTGGATATTTCCTGGAATCTCCATATCACCCCCAAATTTTTCAACTTTCTCGTCATATGCTTGGCAGAACTTAAGCATTCCCAAACTAAGATTTGTGGTTTGGGCCCATAAATCGCTCAGTAAAAATCCAACGCCTTGGAACTTAAGTATCTCTTGATTAAACTGCTCTCTTAAGTTAGCATAGATAGCAGCGTGCGCAACAGAGCCCCAACACTGTGCTAAACTCATAATCGCAATCGAAATTCTCTCAGGAACCAATCCTTCGAAAAGATATTCCCTCCCTTTTCCGGGAGCTCCTAATACATATTCCTTCGGCACATGTAGGTCATTTAATTCCTCTTTTCCCAACCATAATTTTGGTACCCAAGGAATATTAACTCTCTCAACCCTAAATCCATCCCAGCTTGTATCGATTAAAAACTGAGCCATTTGATTAGGATTATTGGCTTCTGTGGTTGCGTAACATACCACATATCCAGTCTGTGTAAGAATATAAAACCCTTTTAGAGGATTAATCTGCATTCTTTTTATTTTTCTTCTTTTCAAAAAAGCTTAAAAATTCGTGTTAATCTTTTTATACTTCATCAACAAAGCATATAATTAGAAATAGTAGTAGTAAATACTGCTAAAATAGATTAGAATAAATAAGAAAAATATGTGAAAAGAAAGATGGGTCAAAAATTTCAGACTCAGGCTATAAATGATGATATTTTAGAAGGATTAAGTTTGAAGAATCGCTACAACTTCTTAAATAATAATCTTATGAGTATATTAACGCCTGACGAGTTTGGATTTCTCAGAGATGTGCAAAGGTTTTGCATGAGATATGAAAAAAAGAATGAAATCACACATGGACCAGAAGAAGATATTTATGAATGGATTCCCGATTTCGGGAAGAAAGGTTACATTTCAAGGGCACATCCGTTTAAAGAGTGTGATCTTAATTATGAAGAACATGGACTTACAGTTGAATTGATGCGAAATTTGGCGATGGATATGTTCGATCCCCAATTTGCTATGGCAGGAGGGGCAACTGTTCTTGCAATTAATCCACTCCATTGGCATCATGATGATGTTCCTATCAGGTTAGAAGCGTTAAAGGATTTAGTTACTGGAGATGCTCCTGGATGTATATGTATTACAGAGCCAGAAAGGGGATCTGATGCCGTCCACCAACTCACAACGTGCGATGAGCAAGAGGACGGAAGTTATATTATAAATGGGGATAAAATCTATAATACCAACGCTCCGAGAAGTAAATGGTCAATAATCTATGCCACAGCTGAGAAGAATAACGGCAATAAAATGGCCCAGTTCCTTGTCAACACTTCATGGGAAGGTTGGCACTGTGAGAGAGTCTTTATCCCGTGGGTTCCGAAAGTACATTTAGGAAGGGAACATTTTGACAATCTTCGTATCCCAGCAGAATATATCTTAGGAGGGGTGGGAAAAGGTCGAGAACATTTGTTTGAAGGTCTTGTTCCCGAGCGGATTGGAATCGCTATTATGGCTATATGTGAATGCTGGGGGTCTGTAGCGCATGCTGCAATCTATGCAAACATGAGAAAGCAATTCGACCAAGAGATTCTTAAATTTCAAGGGGTAGGTTTCTTGCTCTCGGAACTCTGGTCAAAAACTACCAATTTAACGCTAGCTCTCTTAAAATTTTGTGAAGCATTCGATGAAAAAGTCGAGAAGTTCGGCGGTGAGGATAAGATCCCCAAAAATATAAGTCAAGCCATGGTCTCGGCAGCAAGTCAATTGAAATTCCATTGTACATCTCTCTGTAAAGATGTTTGTTATGAAGCGGCCAACTTAATGGGGGGAGCGGGACTCTGTGATAACACTTTAATGCAAGATTATATAGGAATTTCTCGAATCCAAGAAATAGTTGGCGGATCACGTCAAATCCAGCAATATATCATGTCGTTAGCCTTACGGACGCTCTTTAAAATGTCAGTCTAAGTAAACACAAATTTTTTTTTATTTTCTACTATTTAGTTTCATTTTTAATTGAAAAATCGAGAGAAATAGAGATGATTCTTATTTTAAGAGAAGGATATATAAAATAATATTACGGAGAGGGTTATCCCCTAAATCATAGTTTGGCTTATAATCGGCGATAACAATGGTATTATCTTCCTTTAAAATCAAATCGGGTTCAATTGTGATTGGATCTATTATATCCAAATTTACTGGATTTTTTAAAGTAATTCTTAGGATCCCTCCCGTAAATTTTTTTATAGAGTTTTTCCAAGACGGGAGGAACCGACGTGAAGTTATTTCCTTCGAGCGAAGGGAGCCTATTCAACACTATTAACGAGTCGGGAAGCGTGGTGAGCCGATTATTACCTAATTGAAATCCCTTTAGTTTAGAGAGGTTGCCCAAGGATTCGGGAACCGAGGTCAATCGATTTTTCTTTACATATAAACTTTCCAAGGCTGTGAGGTTTCCAATGGTTTCTGGCAGATTTTCTAATTGGTTATGATTTAGATTCAGCTCATCTAAACGAGTGAGATTTCCAATAGAATCTGGTAGTGAATTCAATTCATTGTGGTCGAGTAAAAGCGTTCGCAGCTCGGTAAGGCGTCCAATTGTATCGGGAAGCTCACAGAGCTTGTTATGCGATAAGTATAGGTGTTTAAGCGTGTTTATATTACCAATGGATTTCGAAAGTTCTGTAATTTTGTTGTACATCAAATTTAAAGAGCTTAACTCGGCAAAGGTGCCGATGGCGTCGGGAAGAGAGGTAAGCTCGCAATGATCTAAATCCAACCCAGTAAGATTTGGCAAGTCCAGTTTATATTCGGGGATTTCAGTGATAGGGGTATGACCCAAATGTAGCAACTTGATTGACTTTACCTTCCCGATTACTTCGGGTATTGTTGAAAAGTTATTCCCGTCTAAATTTAGAACTTCAAGTAATTTTAGATTCTCTAATGAATCGGGAAGCATAGAAAGATTATTAAATCGGACACGTAAATATTTTAATTGTGTTAAGTTCCTTATGGAATTGGGAAGGCTTGTTAATCGACACTTGAAAAAATAAATCTCCTTTAGGGCGTTTAGGTTACCAATTGACTCGGGAAGTTCTTTCAGAGTAGATCTATTGACGTTTAATGTTTCTAAGGAGGATAAATTCCCGAGCGATTCGGGAAGCTTCGGGATATTGCATTCATAAAGACTCAGCGCGTTTACCCGATTGCCTTGTATAGTACATGCGGTTTTCTTATTAAGCCATGTCCCATCGATAACCTTTATGCTTTTTCCTGTAATGTTTTCAATTTCCTTTAAAACCTTTACGTCCTGCTCTTCAATTTCCTTACCTCTAAACGTAATTGATGCCATAACAATTTGCTATTTTTTTCGCTTTGATTATAAATTATTAAGAAATGTGGGTTTATATATCTTTACCGGTCGCGGATTTATCGTTTACCCAAAAGAACCTCTCGTAAATACGTAAAATCCTCAAAGAAATTTTCAAATTCCGTCTTTGGATTTATTTCATCATATTCTATAAGAGCTTCATTATATTTTTGTTCATCAATTTCTGGTGATCGCAATTGAGCTGCTAAATTGCTCAGATAGACTTTCTTGACTTCATGATTCCCGGGCACATCCAGCCACTTTATAAAATCACCGTTAAGAAATATCTCCAAGTGGGGGAGCATATCATAGGGGTTAAACTCTATTGCTTCCCCTTTCTCATTAAACATCACGCACGTAATCTCCAAACCTTCATCGACTTGGCTCTGCATAATGAGCGCGTAGCCGATCAGCTGAGCCATCCCGTTGATAAAATGCTTGTTCGGATTCCCGTCAAATTCATAATTTGGCTTATAATCGGCGATCACGATCTTGTTGCCATCCTTCTGCTTCAGAACCAGATCGGGGCGCCCTGTCCAGTATCGTTTGGTGTGTTTGATGTGCATCACCAGAGGATTTTCACCGGAAAGACATTCCTCAAGAGAATTCACGATTAAGTCTAAGTTATCATGGTCCTTGAACACATCATCTCCTTCAACTTTTTTAATCGATTCCACTTTCTCCATTAATTTTCTCCCTAAATCTGACATCCCTGTAAAAGTACCCTTAAATTCATCAAAATCGATTCTTTCATCCGCCAATAAGGATTGGATCCATAAGGTCTTTATTAACTTCCTTTCTTTTCCCTTAAACTGAAACCGTCTATATTTTCGCAGTAATATTTAGGATATCTCCTATTCGTTTGGGTTGTTTTCCTTTCTGGCAGCATTTTCGAGTAGAACTAAATCATCATACCACAGGTAGAGATTCGAATTTAATCCAGCATAATATCAATCTCTGCAGAGAAACCATCTACACCCCAGCAAACCAAAAGTATCGTGATGGACGAGTATTTGTTTTGTCCTTACTGTGAATCTCTCGTAATAGTCGGGACTGAATTCTAAAAACTTGTTGAAGGATTATAAAAACATTTATACTCGAGTGCATAAAATTCGGAAAAATAGGAAAAAGAAAAAAAGAAAGTGGCTTAAGTGTCTAAAAGGATAAATCCAATTAAACAGACATTTTAAACAAGGTTCGTAATGCCATGCTCATGATATATTGCTGGATTTGTCGACTTCCACCAACAATCTCTTGGATCCGTGAAATATTCAAGTAATCATGGGTTAAGGTGTTATCACTCAATCCAGCACCACCCATTAAGTTAGCACATTCATAGCATACATCCTTGGAAAGCATTGTCGCATGGTATTTAAATTGAGACGCGGATGCGACCATCGCTTGACTAATATTCTTTGGAATCTTATCTTCTCCGCCGAACTTCTCGACCTTCTCGTCAAAAGCTTCAGCGAATTTCAATAATCCAAGCGTTACATTTGTCACACGCGCCCAGCAATCAGTTAATAAGAAGCCAACTCCTTGGAACTTAAGTATCTCTTGATTAAACTGCTCTCTTAGGTTAGCATAGATCGCAGCAAATTCTAAAGCACCCCAACATTGAGCTATAGCACCATAGGCAATCCCAATCCGTTCTGGAACTAGTCCCTCAAAAAGATGTTCACGTCCTTTCCCTACGCCACCAAGAACATACTCTTTTGGTACGCGGAGGTTATCTAAATGTTCTCGTCCGAGATATAATTTCGGAACCCATGGAATGTTAACACGCTCACAATTCCATCCATCCCATGAAGTGTTGACAAGGAACTGGGCCATTTTATTGCCGTTATTCTTCTCAGCTGTGGCATAGATTACAGACCAGAGACTCTTCGGTGCATTGGTATTGTAGATCTTTTCCCCGTTCAATATGAAGCTTCCATCGCCTTGTTCTTCACATGTGGTTAATTGATGTACCGCATCTGACCCTCTTTCAGGTTCGGTAATTAATATACATCCCGGAGCTTTCCCTGTTACGAGATCTTCTAATGCTTCTAATCGTTCTGGAATGTTTTCATGATGCATGTAAATTGGGTTAATTGCCAATACTGTAGCTCCGCTTCCCATTGCGAATTGTGGATCAAAATTATCGATTGCGAGATATCTTAACATGTCGGCAACTGCGCCGTGTTGTTCGTAATTTTGGTCGATTTCGGTGAACGCATGAGCACGAGTAATGTAGCCCTTCTCTCCAAAATCAGGTATCCAATCATAGACATCTTCTTCTGGGCCGTGGCTGACTTTCTTTTCATATCGTTCACAGAAGCGTTCAACTTCCCTGAGCCAGCTAAATTGCTCGGGAGTCAAGATACTCATCAGATTGTTATTCAAGAACTTGTATCGGTTCTTGAGGCTCATCGCTTCTAAAATATCGTCATTGATCGCTTGTGTTTGAAATTTTTTAGCCATATTTTTTCTCATCTAATATTTTTAATTATGTATTATAATAGGAAATTAAGAAACATTTTTTAATTTTGTTTAAATCGAAATGAGAGTATTGAAAAATGGAATATAGATTATTGAAATTGGATTGTAAGATTAATAGTTTGGTCAACCCAATTAATGTGATCAAATACTTATGTGATTAGATTTCTAAGCCGATTACTGAATTTCTTAGTGGTAATTAAGCTGGTTTCAAAGGGACAATTTTCCTTAAACAGCACTACGGATATGAAATGCTCATTGATCCCTTTTAGGGATAAAATTCCAAAATCTTCTAATGAAATTAACTCATTTATCTTATAATTGCCAGTTATAAACCTACCTTCAAGCAATCGTATAATCTCTGATAATACGTGAGGGTCTAAATATGAGACGATTACTCGCCCGGTCTGAGTTAATAATGCTGATGAGACCACATACACAGAAAAGGTTTGTAATTCATTAAATACTTTAATGATATCCTTTTTCACATCATCGGATACTAAGGGTTTATTATTTTCGAATATATTTTCGATGTTTTGCTCAAAATCGTTAAATTTAGAGATCTCTCCATCAAATTTGTGGGTGAGATCATCTTCATCAAATTTTTGGAGAAATTGAGCCTTAACATCTCGTAATTGATTTCTCAATTCTACGAGATTATCCGTCCGGTCAGCGAACAGAGCAAATAACAATTCATCCCGTCCAATCCGTTCAATTTCAAAAATAAACCGAAAGGGACCGACTTCAATTTCACTGAGTTTTTCTGTTTTTAGTGTTTGCTTTACGAAAGAAAATATGGCACTTAAAAAGCTGCTGGTCAATTTTACATCGAAAATGTCTTCATAGGTTTTATAAAAGATAAGCTCTCCCGTATTTCCTTTCTGGATAAAGACGTTTTTTATCATTGCGACCGATACAAGATGTTTGATGTTGCGTTAAAGAGACAACCCTATATAAACAAAAAATAAATCTATCTATAAAAAGATTTACTCTCATTAAATTCTACGGGCTTTCTCTATTCTTCTCTTTTAGAAATCGAACGAAAATTAAGTCTTATATAAAACCTAATAAACAAAAATGGAAATATAAAAACGGATATATCAAGAGAAAAAGAGATATAGACGGGGACTTGATCTTATTTAAAAACCGTCAAACTTCGCCCATTCATCTTCCTCTTCTTCAAATTCCTCATATTCCTCATCTTCTTCGAGTTCCTCGTATTCTTCACCCTCTTCATACCGAATCTCCTCCTCGTATTCATATTCCTCCTCATCAAAGCTTAATGCTTTTTCCAGCTCTGAGATAGACTCTTCTTGAGGTGCGGCGACTCTGACCTGTGGTACGGGTTCGGCTTCTTCCTCTTCTTCTTTCTTTTTCTCTACAAGTTTCAAGTAGTCTCCATGGATTTTGATGGTAATTGGGGTCTCTTCTTGTAAGAGGCGAACAACTACTTCTTCATTGCTTGAAGTATCATGGGGCATCCTCATTACCTTTGCCCTTGCGCCTTCAAACACACCGCTAATAATTTCGACTGTATCGCCGACTTCCAGAAATTCGGTCACGGAGCGTGGTAAGAGTACATGCTTTATCTCTTCTAATACGATATTTTGGACAATTCTGCCCTTAATATGAGGGATCCCTTGTACTGCGATCTGTACGTCTCGCTTTTGGGGGGCTTCAAAGAAGATATACCCCGGAAGTAAAGGAGAGACCAACATAGCTTTTATATCGGGAATGACATCCAAAATTCTAAAGCGATAGAAGATCTGTTTTAGTATGTTACTTTCCTGATTGATGGTGGTGCGTACGGCAAATAAAGTGGTCAGATCTTCTTGCCCCTCTATTTGAGCACTACTTACTGCCTCATCGGCATCAATCTCTTCTACTTCTGGATCGGTAAATTTCTCTTCCTGCTCGGTCATCTTTTCTCTCTACCTAATTTGAATTGTTCTTAATTTGATGGTTCAATATTTTAATTAAGAAAATAAGTATATAAAACTAAGTGTTTGGATGGTTAAAAATTTTTTGATGTCTATAAGTGAAATTTGAATCAGTCGGAATACCTAAACTGCAGGGGAGAGGTGTAAAAATTGGATGTTTTAAACAGCTGTGGAACTCTTTTATACAGGAATATTGTTAATATCAAGGATTTCAGGTATTTTGCCATGTCTTTGTAACCAAGACACTTCATTTTTTCTATAACGCCAAGTAATTTCACATTTTCCGAGCTGGTCTTTCGTTTCGGTTTCCCAATCCCATGGATTTACGACCACTAAATCTCCTTTACGTATCCATACCCGCTTTTTGATTTTTCCTCGAATACGTCCAATTCTATGCTTTCCATCCTCACAAAATACGCGCATTCGATCATTTCCATAGATATCAATCACACGCGCAAACATCTCGCCAGCACGTCGATTTGGAGCCTTTACCCGTCCAACACCTTCATCAGAATCTCTACTCATGCTTTTTTCCTTTGATTAGTTAATTGTAATTTTATTATATTTTATAATGAATTTAGTTAGATTTTATCGTCAGGTTTATAATCTCCTTTAATAAAAACTACCTTTATTGGTTCTGGTGAATCATTTCGAATATTATGCATTTCCTTTGGTTCAATAAGAAATACACTGCCTTCGGGGGCGCTATATTCTTTGTCATCCACTAACATGATTCCGTTTCCTTCCATAAAATAGAATGTTTCATCGATAATATTATGACCGTGGGCTTTATCCGCCATTTTATCACCAGGCATAATTTTAATTACCCCCCAATCGATGCTGGGTCCGCGCATAAGGTATTTCACACCAGAATCACCATCGCGATATTCAAAATCTTGTTCACGTACTCTTTTCATAAATATATCACTCAAGCGTTTCCAATAAGGTTTAGGAAATAATATTCTACGTTCTTAATAATTTTTATTATAATAAGCTAAAAACTTTGGTATGAGAAATATAGAAAATTCATATATATTCCAACAACAGCAATTAGAGTTTCCCTAATTCTTCAAGGATGTTAATCGTAAGAATTTCAAAGGATTTTCTTACATTTTCTCCCGTCTTAGACGATATTTTCAAGTAGTCGATTAAATCATATTGTTCCATCAATTCTTCCACATACTCCTCATTAACCGATATCTCGTCTTTTAAATCATTTTTTGTACCTAAAAATAGAATAGGGAGTTGATCGTTATCTGACCGACAAATTTCTATCCATTGTCCAATTCTATCAAGAGTCAACGGACGCGTCAAATCGAACATTAGCAGAGCACCTTTCGCACCAGACGTATAGGATTTCAATAGAAAGCGAAATCGCTCTTGTCCTCCAAAATCCCAGAGCTGGAGCATTATGTTTTTTCCTTCAATATTGACTTCTTTGAGAAAAAATTCTACTCCAATCGTCATTTTGGTGTTTGCTTCGAATTTACCTTCGACATATCGGTGGAGGAGCGTTGTTTTCCCGACACCTCCTTCTCCTGCCGTCAACACCTTCAACACAATGGGCTTCCCAGACATTTTCTTCGGTAGTATAATTTGATTTAGTGTTATTTTAAAAAATAGACCTTATTTCCTAATTATAAAATTCACATTAAAACATTATGAAATGAACGTTTTAGTATATATGATTAAACTAGCCTATGATTTAAATAATTATTTTTTTTTATAATTTTTACTTTTTCTAATAGTTCTATACTCGTGTTATAGAAATAAATTGTTTTTGTTTTAAATAAATTGCAGAAATCTGTGATTGTTTAGCTTTTTTTCGTAATTCATAATCATTTGTTGCTAAAAATATATGATGGTATATATCTTTCAAACTTACCGCTTTTCTAAGAAGAAATTCATCTGTTGTCTCATCTTTGCCTTTCACTTCATTAATAAAAGAAAGGTGGTATTCTTGTTTCTTCATTTCTAAATATCGTTTTCCCGCCTCAAACTGAGCTTGGAATTTGCTATTTTTTCCTTTTTCCTCAAAGCGTTTTTGTTTAGCTTTAAGTTCATTATATACTTGTTGGTAAATAATAAACTGTGTTGCCCCTTCCAATAAATAAACTATATCCTCAATATAATCAATGCGAAATTGAATGGGAAGTAAAATAAAATTAGAATCCACCACGACAGCGTTATTAACCAACTCTCTCTTATCCATAATACCTTTTCACATAGATATTTTTCAAATAAATTAATAATGATTTATTAACAACTATAGAAATATCCTATTAAAACATATTGAGAACTAATGTGATTATTACTTAGACAAGATTTATAAAGATAAGAAGAGAATTGTAAATCTTATGGTTGTTGGCGCTCTAATATCCTTTTGGTTAATAATTCGAACGCGTCTTGGACATTATGCCCTGTTTTACTGGAAATTTTGATATAATCAAAAAGATTTAATTCCTCTAAAAAGCTTTTGGCATAATCATCTTGGACCATAATTTCATCCTCCAAATCTAATTTTGTACCAACAAATAGAATTGGGAGGTTAGGGTCCCCTTTTCTGACAATATTTACCCATTGTTCTAGATTTTCGAGAGTTTGAATACGAGTTAAATCAAACATCAAAAGGGCTCCTTTAGCTCCTAACACATAGCTTTCTAATAAAAAGCGAAACCGTTCTTGCCCACCAAAATCCCAGAGCTGAAGAGTACACTGTTGCCCGTCAACTTCCACTTCTTTTAAGAAAAACTCAACACCAATGGTCATTTTCGTCGATTGAGAGAACTTCCCCTCCACATAACGGTGAAGCAGCGTAGTCTTTCCAACTCCGCCTTCTCCTGCGGTCAGAAGCTTTAGAATAAACTTTTTGCCCATTTTCTTCACGTATTTATAGTTATTTAAAGATTACATATAAAAATGATATCTACTTAATTTGTGTTCTTCCTTTAATCATTTCATTCAAAGGGTATGTTTAAATAATTAAAATATTGTTTTATTAATTTAGCGATTTGGTGATTTTTATGTTCTAATCAAGAGAATATCAATTTATTTTATAAGTAATTGGTTTGTTATTAGTGTTTAATAATTATTCAAATCTGAGTATAATACTTTAATCAAAATTTAAGTTAATATAATTTTCCTTTCGTTTGCATTCTTTCATCGGAAAAAATGAATATTGGCTAATTACACCTAATTTTAATACTCTCATCGTTGGGGGATTATTTAAACATTCTCGGTACGCTTTCACCGATGATTGGAGTCCTTATAAACCAAACTATAAAAAATTTCAATACCTATTCTATTTATACATAACTAAAGATATAAGCAAAAAATAAGTAGAGGTTTAATCTGGATATGGAAAAAATAAAAAAGAAGAAACCCTCAGAGAAATTACTTGAGAAACTCAATGTTGAATCATGGGGAACGTGGGAAAAGGAAAAAAGCGAATTCGATTGGTCTTACTCTGACACTGAAACATGCTTTATTTTAGAGGGTGAGGTGGAAGTTACTACTGAAGGTGGAGAGAAAGTTGAGTTCGAAAAAGGAGATCTTCTGCAATTTCCAAAGGGTCTCAACTGTAGATGGAACGTAAAATCACCCGTTAGAAAATACTACAATTTTGGTCCATTGGATATTGAAGAAGAATAATTCTTCATACTCTATTATAAATTTTTCACGTTTTTTTTAGGATTATTTTCAAACCATTAGCGTATTCTTATTTCTTTATTTTATCGAGAGAAATTCACCTCTTTGCTGGATTAGAGCAAATGGCAAAAGAGCAATCTAAAGTATCCCAGATTATGAGATTTCTTGAACACTTAATTGATTTAGGGTTTGAGTTAAATTACGTGATGATAGATCGAGAATTTTATCAAGCTGAGCTTTTAAAAGATATTAAAAATCTAAAAGGGGAGGTTTTAATTCCTTCCAAGTCCTACAAGAAGATTAACACGATGATTGAAGAATATCTGCAAGAAATTGGAGAAAGGATCAGAAGATATACGATATCAAGTGCTCCAGGTGGAGCTAACCAATTTTCTCAGCAACTCTACTTGATATTAAAAGCAAAAAAAGGTCATTTTCTTTCCGGAGTCAAGCAAGATTTTCAGAAAGGGAAGTTAACTTTAGACGATGCCAGGAGGTTATTCTATGCCGTAATGACTACCCAAAAACCGAGGGGAGACAAGAGCTCTTGGGCGAGCCGCCCTTCTCAGTTTTATAAAAAACGATGGTTTATCGAAACGGGCTTTTCCGACTTAAGTCGGATGGGGCATCGAT
>WJIN01000057.1 GCA_014730295.1 Promethearchaeota archaeon
GCAAACCACCATGAATGGTTAAGACAAAAAGGCTACGACCCGAAGACAGCAAAAATATTGGTCTCACCGGAGCGCCTACTTTCAGATTCAGATGGTAAGGGGAGATTTAATAAAGGAGAGTGGGAGGAGCTTAACAAACTATTAGGTGACGCTGAGAAGAAGCCGAGTCCATACCTTCCATATGCGCAAAAATTTGTTATTACACTTAAAACCATTTTCATATCTAATGGGATAATTTCTAGGGGAACTCAGAAAGAAGTTTCCAAGATAGTTTCGGCAATTGATAGTGACAGAACAATTAAATCTTTATTAGGAAATCTTAGGAATGGTATTAATTTCGACATAAGTGAGGATACATTATTAAAGTGGTATGTAGAAACTCAATTTAAAATCAAAGAGAAATTTGACAATGGGGATATCACCCAAAAAGAAAAGGAAGACGCCCTTTCTGAGATAGAGGATCTATTTTCTGAGCAATTTGAGCTATACGGGCATAAAAAGGATAATCCCCTATATTTCCCCGTCAAATTTACCGTTTATAGCATAATGCGAGTAATCTATAAAAAGGTTTCAAGCTTATCTTCGCCTTTATATGGGTTCTCTGTTAAGAAATTTGAAAAAGAAATAACACAACCCAATTATAGAATCTATGTTAATGATCCGGAATTTAAACCAAACATTGAGACATGGGAGAAACTTATAAAACAAACGGAGCAGCGGGATGGGGAAAAGGTTGAAAACTTTTTAGAAGACATAGGAGCAATGGATCAAGAGATTTCGGATGTGATGGACACTGTTGAACCTATCGTGGAAGCCTATATAGATAAGATAGAAAAAGAGATAAAAGCGCATGATCTTTGGGAAGGGCTTCCGGAAACTCCGCGTCTAAAAGTTTTAAGAGAAATTACTAATTGTCCTGAAACCGATGCGTTAAAAGTAATCGAAACCCGTTTGGATTTTTCAAGGCTGTTCTTCAACCATCCTGAATACGATCAAGAGGAGGGCAAATGGAGAAAGGAGGGACAAAACTATGCAACTAACATTTTTCTCCAAACTGATTCTTTTAGTAGCGTTTCCGCATTTCTACCATTATTAGTAAGAACGTCAAGTCTTACATTAAAAGATTTTGAGATGAACGGATTAGATGTATCCAAAGCAGAGATGAAGGCAATTAGAGAACACGTATTTGAAGTGGTCTATCAAAACCTAAAAGATGACGATTATTTCAATTTAAACACAAGACCACTCAAATATCAAAATGGGCGGACCATAAAAGCCCTATTTTTAGCTATATCGAAACTCCATATCGCCACAGCCTTACATGAAAATAACCCATTTTTCTCGTCATCAAAAGCCTATGATTTATTCTATTTTAGAGATACATCTTATATTCCATATTTCAAAGCAAAAACTCCTTCTAAAGAAATGATACACCTTTATTGCGCAGTTCTTAATGGGTGGATCGTGGAGGAGCTAACAATGGACTCGATAATTTCGGGAAAATATATGAAGGGTAATATTCCTTTTTATCTTGATGCGCTGGCTGCTCTTGAGAACTTAGAAATGCAAATGGATCTGTCTCGACGAGCTTTCCATGGAATGCGGCGCACCCAAATTACCAATAACGGTTATTTATCCTTATGGTACAAGGATAAATATAAAGCGTGGACTAAGATGGTGCTTGGACGGGAGACGCTGTTCACGGATGTGCTGAGTTTTGAATCGCTTGACGATAGCTTGTTCAATGGAAAGTTTGCGGGAGGGCTATTCCAAACGCAACATATGAATCGAGGTAACAAGCACTCATGCTCGCTGTACCACCTATTACTTACAAATAATGATTACCACAAGACGCTGGATGTTTCCATGTCCCCAAGAGACCAGCGAATCCTTAAGGCGGGTGTTGCGACCCTGGTGAAGATGGGGCTAAACGGCGAGGGTTCCGGTCCGAACGGTGAAATTACCCAAGCAGATATTGAATATGTATTTAGCGACTCCCAAGGATACCCCATCTTATTCGGAGTAAAATCAAGGAAGACAGGCAAGGATGAGTCGGGGATCCCGATCCTCACAACGTACGATGAGGACGGCAACGTTATCCACGGGCTTTGGGATTATCACTTCAGCGATGTCCCATTCAATAAAAAACTTAATGATTTTAATAAAAAAATAGAGAACTATCGCCTCGCTTTAGAGATGTTTAAAGGGACTTCAAACTCGGGCAAGAAAGCCTTTTTAAAATTTTTAGAAGATGCTGAATATGAGAATCTCAGAGACAATTTTTACGATAATGCCGAAGAATTTGCGAACGAACTTAATGCGTGGGCACACATCAATCCGAAGATAGTCAAGCTAGCCCCGCTTAGAAGGATAACCAGATATTATAACAACGATGTGAAAATCCTTTTCAAGATCGAGCAGTTTATAACGTTGGATAAATTCTTGTAAGCGTGGAACAAGACAAATATCATGTAAATAATAATAAATACTCTCTCTCATTTATTTTATATGCGAAAAAATAAATAAACAACTTGTAGAATGGGTATGAAAAAAAAACGAGTAATTAAGCTAAAGGACCCCAGACTGCGAAAGATCAGGAAAAATTTCAGGGATTTATTACTCCAAATGTTTTCCGAAAAATGGGGGGAAAATAACGATAAACAAAAAGAAATAAGGAATAATCCCGACCTCACATATTATGAAAAAAGTAACAGAGTAAGAGCGCTTGAAAGAAAGCTGCAAGACCTCAAATTAGCCAAATATAAGGCGCCCCTTTCATGCTCCACTTGTAAACGCATCGCCATCGACCTCGTGTACAATCCCGTATTTGAAACATGGTACTGCGAGGAGTGCTATCAATTTAATAGCCAAGGGCACTCAAACTGGTATCCATAACTTTTCTAAAACATCATTGTGGAGTTGGGCTTTATCATTCAGATAAGGATTGATTTCATCATCATATTCCCAGTCTTTGTTCTAGAGATTTTTGCGTTAACGATATCTTTTCCTCCAAAATCCGTTATGAGTACAATTTACGAAGTTCAAGTTATCTTCCAAGTGAATCAAATAAATATATATTTGCTTCTTTTTCTTTCAATTTCGTTAATAAGAAGGTCTCCTTTCCATGTGTACACTAAAAGTTAAATAGAATGAGTATTATTTCTAAGATAGATTAGGTATTTAGAATAGATTCAGATGATGGATAGTACAATTTGTGATTTAGGGGATTTAATGGATTATTTTCCAAATCCGGCGTATTTATGGAAGAGAAATGGGTCTAAACTTATATTTGTTTATGCTAATAATATCGCAAAGCAGATACCAGGCGCGAACGTACGGCAAATGATGGGCCTTACTGCTGCCGAGGCTTATAAGAATCAACCAGAAATCTACGAAGATTTATGGTTCTGCCTCAATAATAAAAAGAGCTTCATGAAACGAATCGATTATAAATATGTGACTAAGGAGTGGACACGAAATTTAATTGCTCTATTTAGTTATATTCCCAAAGATTATGTGCTCATAATTACGGTGGATGAGACCCAAGAGCGGATCCATACACGGCAACTAAAAGATACTAAGAGGAAATACCAATTTATAATCGAACATATGAACGATCTCGTGGCGATTATAAACACCGATTTAATAATTGAATATATGAACGAGCAAGCTCATCTTAAGGAGTTAGGCTATAATAAAACGGAACTTATCGGAGAATCCCTCGCACCAGGATTTATTCATCCCGAGGATTTTTGGAAAGTAGAATATATCTTAGAGAATATCTGTTCGCAAGAAGAGATTACCAAGGAGATACGATTGAGGCATAAAAATGGTACTTATCTATGGTTTGGAGTAAAAAGCAAACTTATCCGGGATTTGAGTAGCGAAACTGAGAATAAACTGATGGTGATATCCCGCAACATTTCCCAAGAAAAAAAATTCATTAAAGAACTGGAAGAGTCTGAATCTAAATGGCGATTTTTCCTCAAAAATGCTCCCGATGTGATATTTACGCTAGATCGGTCCGGGATAATCAAATATATTAACCACCCTCCTACTGGATTAACACCCGAGCAAGTCATCAATACGACCGTGTATGAATATGTGGAGCCCGATCATCGCGACATCGTTAAAGAAGCTATCAAATATGTATTCGAGACGGGCAACTCGACAACTTACGAGATCCGTGCGAGAGGTCCCGAAAATTCTGTTTCTTGGTATTCCACGCGAGTAGGACCACTGACAAAAAGAGAGGAGATCGAATTGGTCATCCTCATCACCCGCGATATTACCGAGAAAAAGCAATACGAAAAAAAATTAAAAGAATTGAGCTCGTTCAAGTCGCAACTGATGCGAAGATGTTCCCATGAGTTAAAAACCCCTTTGATTTCAATTATGGGATATACAGAATTATTTTATAACGACCACCACGAAGAGCTCACTCCCCAGATGAGATTCAAAATCGAGGAAATCGAAAAGGGATGCAAACGCCTTAACGTGATAATTAAAAAGATCTTAGACTCGTTAAAATATAGCTCTGGATTATCCGAGATAAAGCCCCGGAAAGAAGACTTGACGTTCCTCATCAACTTTATCATAGATGAGTTATATCCGATGTTTACAACAAGAAATCTCACGGTTGTAAAAGACCTTCCCAATGAGGTATGGGTGAGCATTGAAAAAGAAAAGATTTTTCAAGTTGTTGAAAATTTATTGATAAACGCAATCAAATATACTCCGCCCCCGGGCACGATTTCGATTAAAGTGTATGATTATGATGATAAAACTATTTGTGTAGAAATAGAAGACACTGGGATTGGATTTACTGAAACGGAGAGAACCAAAATATTTAAAAAATTCGGAAAAATTGAGCGATTCGGAAAAGGTTTTGATGTAGGGATTGATGGAAGTGGACTGGGTCTATACATTTCTAAAAAAATAATTGAATTACATGATGGAAAGATTTGGGTGGAATCGGAGGGAAGGAATCGAGGCTCCACCTTTTATTTTACCTTGCCAAAGACCGACAACTAAAATCTGCTATATAGGTGTATTATAGAGACAATATAATCTAATTCGAGTAGATCCCTTCTTATCCTACAGAATTAAGTGTTTCGATATTCCATCATATAAGCAGAACTAGAGTTTATTGGTCCAATAGGTTGCCTTATTTTTTAATTCTTCCTTGATCTCATCGGAAATCTCGTTCTCAGTTTTTAAAGTCTTTATCAATTGCGAGATTTCATATAAGATCTTATGGCCGCCCGTATATTCGAAGATAATATCTTTTATATTATCGAGCTCTGCGATAAGGGGTTCGGGATTTTCTTGGTCTTCGATTCTCTCTTTTAAGGTGGTTATTTTATTAATAATTAACTCCTTCTTATCGGTTGCGGATTGATCCCGTTCAATTTCTTCTTCGTTATCTTTTGCTCGTGAAGTCGCTTTTTTCAGCACCAGTGATTTGAGCAGGTCTATTTCGGTTTCTAAAGTATCTTGCTTTTCGATAATTTTGTTAAGTTTTGGGATGAGTGCTTTGATGTCAATGGTTGCCTTGTTGAGATCATTGACTTTATCGGTTAATACTTTAATATTAAAATTGGTTTTCCCTAATTTAGTAATCAAATCCATTCCAAACTTCTCAAGAATGGAAGAGAACTCATTAATTCGCTCAGAAATATCTTGAGTGCTATACTCATCCTTCATATTATCATCATTTTCCGTCAATAATCACTCACCGCACTCATATTCACTTTTCCTTCTTTCATTACGTGATAGGAACATCTAAAAAACTTAATTTATTTGGTTTTAATAAATTAATTATATTAGGTTAATTTAAATTCAAGTGTTCGATTATAGATTCAAGAAGAAGAGCTTATCCGATCGATGAATTATCCGAGAAAAATCCCAATTAAGTGATAAACCATCATAAATTATGTGAATGTTCTCAGTAAGGACGGGAAGTCCTTAGTATTTAGAAATTATAGTGATTCTGAGATAGATCGAGATCTATTAGCTGGCTTTTTAAGTGCCTTTTCTGGTTTTATTAAAGAAATAAGCCAATCCGACATAAAGAGCACGGCAACGGAAGATTTCAAATATTACTACACGATTATTAACAATATTATTATTGTCGTATGTACGGATTTAGAAGAAGAGGATGCGGTAATTAACACGAAGATAAGCTCAATTAGAGCTAGGTTTGTAGAGAAATACGGAGAAATGATCGAAGACGGGAGCTGGGCGGGAAATCGATCACTTTTTCTAGATTTTGAGAAAGATGTAGATAATATTATTTTGGGGTCAATTAAAGTGAGTATTATTGGATTTGGCGGAGTTGGAAAGACTACTCTGCTCCATCTCATCTGCGGGAAGGAAATAGATCTTGAATATGTTCCAACCGTCAATGCGGATATCAGTTCCTATGATGGAAAAGGGATAAAGACTAACAGAAACGTTATATTTTGGGATTTCGCGGGGCAATCACAATTTAGAAGTCTGTGGAAAAACCTCTTAGAGGGTACTGACATTACACTTTTAGTCACAGACTCAACCTTTGAAAACGTCAACTCGACAAAAAACATAATCCAAGAGCTTCTCGATAAGTATTATAAAGATACGTTTGTGATTGGAATAGCAAATAAGCAAGATTTAGCAAATCGTTTGACTCCTGAATTTTGTGAAAAAATTTTATCCGAAGGTGGAAGGCAAATTACCACCCATGGAATGATAGCCATCAATGAAAACTATAGGGAAAAGATCCATGCCATTCTCAATGATGCGATTGACCAAATTGAGAAAAAGAAATTTGACGATTCCTAAATTCAAATTCACTTACAAACCTATTTTTCTCATAAAAGATTATTAAAAATATTACACAAGAAAGGTTTTATTTCTCATTTAACTATTTGTAATATTCCAACACATTCATTGGTGGAAAAAAAAGTGATTGATAATATAGATTTTGAAGTCGAAAGCATTCAGTTCAAACAAATTGATGATACTATCAAGCTTATCGAATTACCAGAATTAAGCGAGGAGGAGAAAAATATTATTGATCCAGTCGTCGCCCCTACTTCTGGATTGAGAATTCAAATTTATGATATTGATGAAACAAGTCAAGGTATTACCTATTCACTTACACGCCGTAAATTATTTTTGTTTCTCCGAGTATTTAAAGCTATTGGCTTGAAATTCAAGGAAATGGATGATCATAAAAACCTTAATGTTTTAATTGTGACTGATGATCGCCCAAGCAGCGAAATATTGTTGAATTATTCATCTCAGATTTTTGCATATCAAGGCTTTCAAATCTATCATCAAACAGATGAAGCGGGTAAGTCAAGGGTTTCATCTCCCTATGGGGCGGCTTCAGTAGCTTTATATGAAGACATAGATCTTATTATTGTGCTTACTGCAAGTCATAACGATCTTTCTTGGAACGGTATTAAGTTCTATATAGATTATCCCATTCCCATTTCTGGAGACCTCTTTAAAGATGTTTCCAAAATTGCTCTTGGGATAAACCAGATCGAATTACAAACGGATTATACACTACAATTTACAGACGCGATTCAAAAGAACAATGATTATGTACGAGAACTTTTATCAAAGATCATCGATATTCGGAGTCTCAATGGAGAAAATATCGTGATATGGCCTTATTTAGGAAAAGCTGAAGGAATAATAAAACTCTATAGAGATTACGGGGCGAATGTACATTTGATTGAGGAAAATCTTAACCCTCCAAACCCAATAAAGGTTGTGAAAGAGGAAAAGCTTCAAACAATAATGAAAGAAACAAATTCGAACCTTGCGCTTTTACTCGATGCAGATAGAGACAGAATCGCGCTTTATGTAAAGCAGAATGGGGAATTCTCTTATTATATCCCAAATGAGATTTATTCTGCTACCCATAATATTTTAGCTAAACAATTTGAAAAGAAGATAATCAATGTGCGTACAATTCCTTCCGATCTACGGGGAGATCACACCAGTTTTTTAAATGTGCTGACAGGCGTTGGTTATAAGCATCTTGGAGTCATATTATATTTTCTATTTGGTGTGGAGGTAGATCAGTCTAAAATCGATTCCGCGATTCTCTATATGGAAGGAAATGGGGATCAATTAATTCAGATAAAAGAACCCACTCCATTAAGGAATGAAATAATAAAAAAAATAGAGGCGGAAGGATTAGAAAACGCTCGGTTCATTGTCGTTATGTGGGAAGAATCTGGTGGACACACACTTAATATATTAAACGTTCAAAAAAATCTAGACACCCAGAACTATGAATTTACCACAGACCTTCCATTAATCGCAGATAAATATATCGTTCCCGCGCTGGTACTGGTGACGGAACTACTTAGTAGAGAGTATGTTATAAAAGACGCAATTGACTGGTCTATTAAAGGAATAAACCAGACTATAGAAGCAACTGATCGCGAAAAATTAGCAATTATGGAGAATTTTGAAAAAGAAGATGGGAAAGATATAACGATAGCAGAAAAAACATATCATATTACAGCTTTATACGATAACAACGGAAACATTGAAATATACAAATTGAAAAGTGAAGACTCAACACTATATTTCCGGCCATCGGGTACAGGTCCAGAAGTCAGATTTTATATTTTCGGAGACAGAGAAACCTATCTTGAAGAAATAAAAAAAGTAAAAAAATACGTAAAGAAACATTATAGCTAACTAAAATTTGATAAATTGAGAAAATTATTCTTCTTTTTGATTTGCTCCAGGGATTATTATTTTATCATTTTCCAAACGAAGGAGATTTTTTTCTTGAAGAGATTTCATTGTTTCTAAGACTTTCTGCTCATCCCACTCAAGTTCTTCAATAACCATTTGTTTAGACATCGGCTTTTTATTGACGAGAAAATGGATGAAATCCTTCTGATCCTCGTTCAATTCCATTTTATTGAAAGTATAAAACGTGGCATCTTCAATTTTGATAATCTTATTAATCATCTGAAGAGAGTTGAGCTCATTTAGCACTGTTCTGACCATATCTCCCGTAATACGCTCATCTTTGTTGAGAATATATTCGTTAATTTTTTCAAATTGCACGAATCCCCCATTTACCATAGAGTATTTTTCATCGTAATTTAAAATAAGGCTTGAGATCAAATCATCCAAATTTTGTGTACCCTCTCCCATTTCGCTGATTTCCAATGAGAGTTCAGATATACCCTCCTCTTCATCTCTTTTCTCCGTTAAATTTTGTTGCCTGGATGATTTTAATTCTTGATCTAATGCTTCCATCGCGCTTATTAGAGAATCTTTATCCTTGATGTCTTGGATATTTTCTTCAAATTTCGGCTCATCTTCGATTTTTGTTCCTGGTAGAGGTTTTGTATCAGGTTTTTTTCCAAATTCGATTTCTTCGGGTACTTCATCTATTTCTTTTTGCTCGCTCTCTTTTTGCGAAATCTCTAATGCTTTCGGTGTTTCTTTTGATTTTGCTAATTTTTCTTGGAGCTGTTGTCTCCGAAGAAGGGATTTCTGAAACTTTTCTTCCTCTTTTTGCTGATTCTGTTTGATGATATCCCTGATTAATTGTTTCCATTTTTTTCGCTCCTCGGGGGGATTGAAACTCTCAACGTTTATTGTAGCATTAAGATTAATAATACCTTTGGTAGACAATCCATCAAGGATTTTGTTTGCATAACTCGTGTCCCATTCTGTTAATTCTACTAATTTTCTTTTCGTGAGCTTTTCCTCTTCATAGGCAAATGTGAGAACAACTTTTTCCGTTCGCGTTAGTTCCAACTCATCGTCAGTGAATTTGATCAAATGAAGCGCAGGGTTAATCTCTATGATATCTTTGAGTAAATTGGTTTCAATCATAATATTCAAAATAGGCAGAAAATCCTCATCTTTAATGTTTTTTATTTCTTGAAATGCATGATATTTTAATCGGGGTACTGGTATAAACTCAAACTGATCCAAACTCTTCTCATCGATGATTTTTTTGAATTTTCTGGACATTTTATCATAGAACATTCCTAATCCAACATCAATTTTCTTTTTTGCGGCTTCCACCGCCGCTTCATCAAGTGATTCTAAGAGGTTTATTGCCCCTTTGAGATCCTCCATATCTTGCTTCCGTTCCTCCTCCGTTTCTGGCATCGCGGAACGTAAGCTTGACGAGAATTTAGTATACTGCTGGGTGCCTTTCTTAATTAATTCTCTTTCCGCTTTTTTAAATTGCGATTTGACGAGTTCCGTCTTTTGTTGAATCGATCTTTCCATTTCCTTCTCCGTCTCTTCTACTATCTTACTTATTTCCTTATATTTGTCAATTGCCTCTTGCTTTTCCTCGTCGGCAAAATATTTCTTCACCACTTTTGAGATTGAACGATTCCAATAGTATTTATTCAACAATAGTATAACGATGATCAGAGCAATCGCACTTACAATGGCAATAATTAGTATATTCATTTTAATTTGAATCAATACAATTCTTTAATAGAATAATAATAGTTGATTTTTTTATTCTTTTTCATTCGTTTTGAATTCATCACTTTTATAATTTAAATTAATTTACTCTAAATAAATAAAAATTTCTTCAATAATTACTATTGGATTTGATGATTTAAAATGAGAGACTTTCAAGAAAAGATCATCGATGACAGCATTTTGGAAAAAATGTCGTTAGAGAATGTATTTAATATATTCAACGATAATGTCTTTCCGATGCTCGATGAGGAAGAAAGGGAATATTGCAGAGACCTACAAGAGTTTTGTTTGAATTTGGATCCTAAGATTGACAAATCGAAGGATGTGTATGTGCTTTTCCCAGAATTGGGGAAGCGTGGTTATATGCAGAGAATTAATCTCTGGAAAGACTTTAAACCATATGGGATGAAGAAGGAGATCCTTTTGGCAACCCATATGTCTATGCTCGACCCGCAGCTTGAGCTTGCCCGTCTTGCCAGTGGAATTCTCTGTGGAAATCCGACATTTCATTATTTTAAACATGGGGGAACGAATGAGGAGATTCGAAAAGTGCAAGATGAATTAATGTCGGGGGAAAAAGTGGGTTGTATTGGAATTACCGAACCGAGTCAAGGATCTGATGCGGTTAATATGAAGACTATCTGTACGAAAACAGAGGAGGGAGATATAATATATAATGGGGAGAAGGTTTATACTACTAATGGACCAAAGGCGGATTATTTCTGTACCTATGCAGTATACGACTCAGAAAAGCCGCGAAAAACGATGGTCCAGTCAATGATCTCCCGTGATATGGGAGTAGAGACAAATCGTCTAAACATAAGCTCCGTACCACGAGTTCACATCGCGCACACCATTTTAGATAACGTTCGCATCCCAAAAGAATATATTTTAGCGGATAATGGAGAGGGATATGTGCGATTGTTTGAGGGGTTAGTTCCAGAACGATTAGGAATTATGGGGAGTGGAATTGGCATTTGTTGGGCGGGACTGATTTACGGAATTATCTACACTAACTTACGGAAGCAGTTCGGACAAGAAGTCATTAAATTTGAGGGGGTTGGATTCGGACTTGCAGAATTACTGAGTAAATGTACCGCCGCGACATCATTAGCCTTACAAGCGGCTACAATTTACGATGAGAAAGTCTTATTTGCGGACGAAATAAATAAGGACGCCGAGAAATGGGTCGCAGGAGTTTCTTCCCAAGGGAAATATTATGTATCGAAGCTCACTCATGAAGTATGCTATGAAGTTCAACAACATTCAGGTGGTATATCTTTAACAGACAATACGCCAATAGATGAGCTCATGGACACCAGCAAAATCGAGGAAGTCATTGGGGGGGCTAGAAATATCCAGCTCTTTATAATTCAGAACCAATTGCGCCGATACAAAAGTTTACTCTAATTTATTTTCTTTTTTATTAAACTACCCCTCATAACTAGGTATAGATGAGGAAAGGGTTACGTGCATTCTCCCCATACTCTTCATTTTGATCCCATACGATTTAAAATCTTTAATTGGAATGAAATATTGAATCATATCATTTAGAGGGATTAAATTGAGTATCTTGACGTAACGTGATAAACTTGGTCCCGTTTCGGAGCGATTTTCTTGTGCTCAAAACTACTTAAAAAAGCCATTCATTTAGGATGGTTAGGACAACAAGCTGCGAGAAATAAACTTTTTTAAATCATTTTTTCTACTAACCATTCGTGAAAAATTCAGAGAATTTTAGAAAAAGAATATGCTGGGAATGCCAGCGTCCATTGTCATTTCATGAATTTTTTTCCAGTAATATTGGGAGATCAAGGCACCAGCTGATAAAACTATGGAGGAGTCCTTATATTGAGTTATATTGCTGCCGATGTTATCATAATATAATTTCTAGGATAACTACATATTCGCAACTCGAAACTAAAAAACTCATTTTTTTGGGGCTGCATAATTCCGGTAAGAGTGCAGTATTAAACCTGCTACATACTCAAAACTTAAACGAATCAACCAACCTTGTTCCCACGAGATGTATAAATAGAGTTGAAATGGAATATAATAACAGTAGATATTGTATTTGGGATTTTGGAGGGGCATTGAAGTATAGAAAAAGATATTTCAATTCATTCCATTATTTTGCCCAAACCGATGAGATTATGTTTTTTATCGACATTGCCGATGAGTCGGCCTATATCGACTCTTTGGAATATTTGACTAACTTGGTCGAAATTTTTAGGGCAAAATATGAAAGCTTGTTTCCCAGAAATTTGAAGATCAAGATTTTATTTCATAAAATAGACCCAAATCTTTTGGAAAAATCAAAACGGCTCAATCGCAATATTAATTGGTTGGAACAAGAACTAAACAAAATAGATTTTCCTTGTAGATATGATATCCATTTCACGAGTATATATAATTTTGACAAAGAACATCTGAGTAGTCTCTATGAACAAGAACTTTACGATTGTCTAAGCAATGTGATTATAGAGGCATTTTCTAAGAAATTTCTCATGTAAGTACAATAAAACGAATAGAAAATGTACCGAGTCTTAACATTTTTAAATTTTTATAGGTAAGCGTTTGGATTCACTTGTCTCTGTTATTCTGCTAATTCCATGGATATAAATACTGGAAAAAATCGCAGAATCAATAATATTTTCTAATTTATTGAACATTTAACATCCCGAATCAACATTTTTTAGAATATACAATTTTTTCATCCAGAAAATAAACGAGTTAGATATTATGAAACAATATAAGATTATTATTTCAGATATATTCATCTAATACTGATTTTTCCTTATCTTTTTTTACTTTATCCTCTTTTCCCAAAATTAATTTTTTATTTTTTCTAATAAATTTTGGTCCAAATCCTCTAAGAGTATCGAGTGGGCCTTGAATGCCTTTCGGATTTCCTGTACTCGTATATAGAATTTTCGTAAATTTAATTGCTTCAAAAACTCTAAAAGGTGTCCCAAATCGCTCAATTAATTGTTTTGCTTTTGTCGGCCCAATATCTAATAATCCTTCTAATACAAAACATCTACGTTCGAATGTATCCATATTTTTTGGAGCAGATCGGCTTA
>WJIN01000002.1 GCA_014730295.1 Promethearchaeota archaeon
AACAAACACACAGAATGCCGCGAAAAGTGCTGCATTAAACCATCGATTTGGAATACGCCCCAATATCTTTTCATCTTTGTCTTTGGGTAGAAATTTCGCAAATATTATTCCGGCAATAGAAAACATGAAAAGAATCTCAATATTCCAGCCAATTAATATAATTAAAGCACTTGCCCCGGGAGTAGTCCAAAAAGCAGAGTAATCTGTAAAGGTAAACACAAGAGCATTCCAAATCTCATTGATTAAATCTAGGCCTAATACTGTTAAACCTGCGAATATTGTACTCCAATCACCCGTCTCTCGAGCATTCTTAATCTCAACACCATATATATAAAGGATAATTGCTAACAAGGGAATTATATACCAACCGAAATCCTCATTCAAAATACGTAATTTACCAAGAGCTTCTAAAGAAGCTGGTGTAGGAACCATTATTTTCTTACCTCAATTTTGTAATTATATTGTTAAATATTTTGGTTTGGTTATTATTTATAGTTTTGCTAAGTATTTGTAAATAAAAATTTTTAGTCGGTTTGGGAGCTATTTCTATTCACATCCCATTGTTTATCTATATAGAATATACTCCATATTTAGTGAGCAAGAAAGTATGTAAGGAAGTGTTTTAAGATATTTTGAGTAGATTTCAATAGGGAAGTAAAAAATTTATAAATCAGTTTTAGGTGTTTTTTATTTGAAAATATTATATGGAATAAATACGATTGGCTCGGGTCATATAAACCGCAGTAGTGTGGTTATTAACCAATTACAAAAAGATGGTCATCATGTTGACTGCATTTTTAGTGGACCGAATCCTCCTAACTATGCGCTAAAAATAGCCAACCGGTATACTCAAGTTCATGGCTATCGAATGAAATTTATTGGTCAAAATCCCGACCCAATTATGACTTTTTGGGAAAATTTCAAAAAAGCACGCTCTATTTTAAAATCATTATTCAAATCTTTTCGAATCACCTTGAACCAAGATTATGATGCGATAATTAGCGATTTTGAATTATCCACTTGTTTAGCTGGGTTTTTTCTACGAAAACCGGTAATTATTGTTGACCACCAACATTCATTGATTCACCCGGGTGCATTGCGGGCACCGGGTAAGTTTTCCGATATCTTCAATGCTCTAATCGCGATGGGTATGTCGAATCCCTATTTTAAACATATTTTCGCATTAGATTTAGTAAACCAACCAATCCGAAGATTCAAAGAAACTTTGTTTCCATTGATTTGGAAGCCTGAAATGATAAATTTATCTGTTTCTGTTGAGGACCATTATTGTGTCTATCTACCCTATATTCCAATAAATAAGATATGTAAAGTATTTTCAGAATTTCCCGAAACAAACTTCCATGTATATGGGTTTGATATGGACAAAATTTATGGAAATATTCACCTTAAACCAACTTCACGATATGGCTTTTTAGAAGATATGGCAAGTAGTAAGGGTGTTATTTCCCACACAGGATTTTCAATTACGTGGGAGATTATGCTCCTCAAAAAACCGTTTTATACTATTCCTTTGAAACACCACTATGAGCAACGGACAAATGCCTATAGACTATCAAAAAAGAACTTAGCTTTTGTTGGAGATGATCTTTCAATCTTTCATCTAAAAAGATTTATAGATCAATGTGAACAAGATAGCTTTCGAAATAAGGGCGATATTAAGATCTTAGAGCCAAATACCTTGACTAAATGTATCTATAAAGAGATTGTAAAAGCATAATAACAAAAAGTTTATATGAGATATGGGCTCGAAAAGGTTAAATATCGGCTATTTTTCTTGTAGGTACCAACAAATAAATGGATTATCCAACGCGCTGCGATTTATATCCAAGGCGATGGCAGAATATGGACATAATGTTCATTTTTTCGTCCGGGTCTACATGAGAATGGAAGCACGCCCCACAAAAATATTTATTTTCATGACTTACCGGGCTCAAATTAAAAAATGGAACGGGTTTTCAATTGAGCGTTCCAATTCATAAATATTTTAATAATAATTATGATTTTTTAGATATTTGTCATAATCATACTCACTGTACAGTAGGGGTTATAGGAATGATTACAGTGAAAAAATTTGGAATCCCAATTATCGGAACTCATAGTAGCCCATTCCACTACTATAGTGCGCAATATATTCCTATTATTGGGTCGTTTCTCGTTCATTCGAAGTTTTTATGGCAATTTGAACGATGGATCCTCGATATATATGATTTTGTGCATGTACCCACAAAATCCAAAAAAAATTTGTTACTTTGTTACAAGTTTCGAGAACCTATAATCTACATGAGCAACGGAATCCCAGATTTTTACTATAGATAGAGAGATAAAAGAAAGCGGAATAAAGGAGAAATACAATCTTGAAAATAAAAGGATATTACTCTATGTGTCTCGATTATCTCCTGAAAACCATACGATTAAGGTAATAAAAAGCTTCAAAAACATTAATAAAAGGATCCCAGATGCTCATCTGGTTCTTGTGGGAAGTGATAGTCCATTAACTCGTCATGTAAAAAATATAGTAAAGAAAGAAAAATACAAAGATAAATATCTTATCTTGGAACCGTTCCTTACGAGGATATCTTAAAAATATATCATGCTGCGGATTTGTCTTGCCTTTGGTCTTGGGTTGAAGCAGAGGAATTGGTATTATTGGAAGCTATGGCACAAGGTACTCCAAATGTGGGAACGAATGCAGGTGGGATCGAAGATGTAATTCAGCATGGAAAAACGGGGTATTTAGCCAATAATTTGAAAGAATTTGAAAATTATGTAATTGAATTATTACAAAATGAAGATTTGCGATTTGAGTTTGGAAATAACGCTAAAAATAAAGCCCTAGATTATCGAATCAGTGAAATTGCTAAAACCTGGGAGAAATTATATAGAATTGCGATAGAGGATTTCCATAAATACAAATCAAATGATTTTCCTCGAATGAAAAGGGTTGAATTATTAAAAAAATTTGTCAGAAAAATACCTAATCGTGACTTTTAATAAATTTAATTCTTCTTACATCGTTTTGCAATTAAGGCTGCAGATGCTCCCGCGCCAAATCCATTATCAATATTTACAACTACCAAACCTGGACTGCACGATTGCAACATTGTAATTAATGCGCCCTCTCCTCTACCACCTTTGCCATAACCACTTGAAACGGGCACTCCAATAACGGGCACATCTACTAATGCGGCTACAACACCAGGGAGCGTTCCCTCCATTCCCGCACATACAATTATTACATCTACATTTTTTTGTACCATATCACTTAACGGCTCGAAAATTCGGTGAATTCCTGCTATGCCGATATCATAACTTGAGATAACTTCACATCCCATCGTTTTTAGAATGATTTTTGCCTCTTCAGCGATAGGGATATCCGAACTCCCTGCGGTAATTAAACCCACAATCCCCTTATTTTTCTCAAAAGAGTATTCCTTTTCATGAATAATAATAGTTCTTGCTAACTCATTAACTGCAATAGCATACCTCTTATCGGAAAGATAGTGATTCTTAAGTAGTTCATTCTGATTTTCAGTAAAACGAGATATAATCACAAATCGATTTTCTTCTAAATATGATTCAACGATTTTGAGAAGAATTTCTGATGTTTTATTTTCAGCAAGAATGACCTCTGGAACTCCAGTTCTCGTCGTGCGGAATATATCTAGCTGTGCTAAATCATCAACTTCTTTAATAAAATTGGCTTTGAGTAATTTTTCTGCTTCATCAAGCTTTATAGTACCATCCAATAGATTTTCCAATATGTCTTTAATATTAACCATTGTTATCATCCAAATAATTTTGCTCGTCGAATTATAAACCCAATTAAATATTTCAGTAAAAATCTCACTATTCTACCAAAAAAGATTTCGATACCAGAAAAGTAGTAACCTGGAGCTCCAAAATAATTTTGGGTTAGAGAAATATCACCTTTAAGAAGGTCTGGCTTTTTTAAATCTCCGTTCAAGTTAGGAGGGGGTCCATAGGATTTGACATCTTCCCAAGAGCTATCGGTAAACTCTAATAATTTCCATTCTTCTGTGGAATTATAGCTTTGGTTTTTTGAATAAACCCAAGACTCATCTGATAATATCTCAATTATTGAGCCATCTTCGAGTTCAATCTGACCAAATATATTAAATGCACCCTTAAATCCTTCATAACTAATAGCTTCTATTGCTAATATGTTTTCTCCTTTTTTTAGATGCTCAGTAATATCAAAAACCTGTACTCTTAAAATAATAGGTAATCGAGATAATGAAAATCTGCCTAAAACTTCCCCCACATAATTTTGATTCACATAGATTTTCATATGATTGCATACAGTTGCCTGAATTAATGCTTTATTAATCGGTTTTCTTAAGTCAATTGTCTTTCTAAAAAATCGAAATTTCTTGGGACAAGTTCTTTCATCTGACCCAATCCATTCAGATTCTAAAAATGGATTTTTAAAATAGATGTCATTTCTAAGTTGAGAAATTTTTTCATTATACGCGTTAGTTAAATAGTCGAACATTCGTAAATTATAATCAAGGCATGGTCTTTTTGCCGCATTTAGCCACAGACTTTCATATTTGTGTTTAAGATATTTGATTTTTTCCCGAATATATTCTATATTTTTAATTATTTCATTTATTTGATCTTTTGATAATTTCGAATTTCTTAAAGTATCCGCAATTTGGACCGAAAACTTGATTTTTTCTCCACAATATTTTGCCAATTCTGCTCCAAATTCAATATATCCAAAATTAATTTTTTCGAATTTTACTTTAGGAGATATATGTTTATATAATTTAATACATTTTTCTCCCAATTTACGCAAATCTTCATATTTTTTAAGACCGGGCTTAAATTTTTTAGCGGGAAATGGGTGTTTAAAAAAGTCGGTATAAAATAGTGGAGGTAATATCATCCGCAACCGATAATAATATTCCGCTGAGGAAGAAAGGAGAGTGTAAAGTTCATTAAAGACCGGTAAATATTTCTCTGCAAGTCCATAAAAAAGAAACCCAAATTTTCTCTTGAACGTTTCATATTCAAAATCTTCTACATTCCAAGCTTTATCCGCTGTTAAAACTGCTCCAAAGATTTCATTTTCTCTAAGTGAAAAATATCTCTGATCGCCCCAAGTCGAAGTTAATATACCCAGACATTCTCTATCACTGTATTGATAAGCGATATCAACCATGTTTATTATATTTTTACTTGCATTCTTGCTATCGGGAAAATTTCTATTCCAATTCAACATTGAAGGACTCACTATTACTTTATGACCAGCATCTAAAAATTTTTCTACAGGTTCTTGATCAACATCGGGATTATATTCCCAATACATTAAAATCATATCTTTGTTTAGTCTCTTTAGTATTTCTTCGTCTTTTCTGACCATATCATCGTACATTACAATATTTTTATTTCCATATTCAGACGTAATATTATAAATTTGATTGTAGAAATCGCTCATCACCTTACTCTTTCCGTGCTTTTCAATATAATCCTTTGATTTATATTTTCCTACATCAAAGCTTTCATCACATCCGATATGAAAATAATCAGTAGAAAAGCATTTACTCATTTCTGAGATATAATCGCGTAAAAAGGGATAGATATCAGGATTAGAAATATCTAAGGAATGTGCTCCAGGAAATTCTCCTAGGTGTTGATATTTCTTATGCTGTAAAATATTATCGGTATGACCCAGACATTCAAAAATCGGAACAAGTTCGACAAAATGCTCTCTGGCATATGCATCGATTTCTTTTATTTCATCTGAGGTAAGTGCACCTCGATCTTTTCCGATAAGCGGATGATCTGGATGAGCAAACATATCTTCAAAATATAAGCAATAAAAATTCATTTTATAATGGCTTAAAATTTTAATATATCGCTTCGCATTTTCGACTGTGCATACTTGCCCACGAGAAATATCTTGAGCGACGCCTCTCATCATTAAATCAGGACAATCTTTTATGATAAGTGAAGGTATTATAATATCATTTGGAGCGCTTAACTCTGACCTAATTATTGAGCTTTTAATGATTTGAATTAATGTTTGAATCCCATAAAAAAGGCCTTTTTCATTGGTGCTATAAATCACGATTTTGTTATCTGAGATCTCAAGATTATATGATGCCCGATTATTTGATCCTGGTAAATCAGAATGATTATATCTTCCTGGAAGACTTGAATCGCTAAAATCCATCTCGATTTTTTCTAAAGAGATCGATATATAATCTTGCAAATGTTCAATTAAATTATTGAAAAGGAGGTCTATATTGTTTACATTTATAAAATTTACAAGAATATCTCCCCTTATTTTATAATAGATTTCTTTTTCTTTCGAAATGGTTTTTGGTTGGGGAATAAATATGAGCTGGTCAATATCTCGACCTTCTGCCAATTCTAAGTCATCAATTATTATGAATTTAAGCTGAGAATCCATTTAGGTCAACTCATTGCAAAATTCCAAAATATAGATGTTATTAATTAATCCTTAATTAAAATTTTATAGTTATAAGGAAAATATGAGTATCTTGAATGGAGTTTATATATACAATATAATAAAAGATAAAGATAATGAAAGGAATGCTATATTTCCTATTGATTAATCATAATTATAAAAAATGTTTTCTTTGTTTAATGGATGTACTACGACTCTCAAATTACCAAAAGGAGGGTTAAAATTTTGGAATATATTAGAAATTTCATTATAAATCTTGATAGAGTTATCTTCATCATAGCCTTGAATCCAGATAATAACTTCATTACCTTCCGGAGAATTTCCTATTTCAATTCCATCAAGTAGTAAGGATTCTGGCTTAATTATTCCCATTTTTTCGCGTTCTCTTTCAAGTATCGGCTCTAACTTTTCTGCTAATTTGTTCAAAACATTTTCCATATCATCATCAAATTCCCGCTCCTCTATCATCCAGATAATAGTAATTAATCTTCGACTTACTCCAAATTTTTTCTCTTCTGCTTCGAGTTCAGCTGCTGCTTGATCCAATTTCATTTTATAAGTCTCGACAGCCTCTTCATATTCCGATTTAGAAATAGTATGAAATATATTAGAATTGGCATTTTTTGAATTTGATAACGAATAATATAGGTGGGAGGGTTCTTCCATCCGTCCCTCAGAGATAAGCTTTTCCAATGCATTATTAATTTCGGGGAGAGAAACTAAGATTCGTAATCGAAGATCTATCCATCCAATTAGATTGTCCAAACTCATTGATTCGGATAATCCATTCATCTTAAGAGCCCATAAAATTGCATTTTCTATTTGATTTTTATCTACCATTTCCATAGTAAATTTATTTTTAATGATTGATAAGGAATAAGGGATTTGAAGACATATTAAGATTGCTAAGTGTTGTAAATCATATCCTACAAAGAATATGGTTGTTCTTAATACAAAATTCATAAATTTAGATATCCTATATAAGAAAAGTTTATTCATATGCTTAAATTATTTTACCATAATAAAATCTAAAGAGTTGAAGTTTAATGTCATTTGACTATGTTTCATATAAAGATGTAGATTTAAAAGGGAAAAAGATTCTAATCCGGCCGGATATTAACTCTAACATTGACGTTGAGAATATGACCATTCGGGAATCGCCTAGGATTCAAGCACTCGGTGAGGCTTTAGAAGAATTCAAAGAGTGTGCAGTCGTTGTAATGGCTCACCAATCTCGCCCCGGTAGTAAAGATTTTACTTCCTTAAAACTACATGCGGATGAATTAAAGAAATATACAGATATGCCCGTGAAGTATGTGGAAGATATTTTTGGTGATGATGCTGTTCAAGCGATTAAAGATCTTAAGGTAGGTGAAGTGTTGGTGCTGGATAATGTTCGAAAATGGGATAAAGAAACCAATATATTTGATGATTTCTCTGAGGCACAAAAAACAGAAATGATCCAAACCCTTGCACCTCTATTTGATTATTTCGTTGCTGATGCATTTGGAGCAGCACACCGTGCACAACCGTCCATAATTGGTTGGCCAACCCTAATAGCGGGACCAACAGTTGTAAAGGAATTTGAATATATGACCAAACTGTTAGAAGACCCACAAAAACCCGTAGCTATGTTAATTGGGGGAGCGAAGGCGATTGACAAATATAAGGCAATGAAATATAATCTTGAAAATGATAGATTAGATTATGGTTTATGTGCGGGATTAACAGCGGTATTAATTCTAGAAGCTTTAGGAACGGATACAGGTGAACCAAATAAAAAGGCAGTGGGAAAGGATTTGGAAAAAGCTAAAGATGATATTGTTCAAACTTACGAAAAATTCAAAGATCGGATTATTCTTCCAAAAGACCTTGTTGTTGAAGAAGGAGGAAAAAGAGATGATGTGCCTATTGACGAAGTCGGTAAATTAAATAAGGTCACTGGTGATATTGGAAAAAAAACAGCGAAAGATTTTGAAAAACGAATGATGGAGTGTAAAACCATCGTTGCAAACGGGCCCCCAGGAATTTTTGAGAAAGAAGTGTTTAGAAAGGGTACAAAAGAAATGGCTGGTGCTATGGCAAAAGCAACAAAGAAAAATAATGCATTGACGGTAATTGGAGGGGGGGAAATGGGAACTGCCGCGGAAATGTTCGGATATGCTGATGATGTGTCATTCATATCGACTGGTGGAGGCGCCATGTTAGAAATTCTTAGTGGTAAAGATGTCCCCTTAGTGAAAGCCCTAAGAGAGAAAAAACCTTAAAAAATACACACTTTTTAATTTTTTTACTTCTTACTTTTAATCGACCCAAACTTAAAAAGGAATTTCGAAAATTATAATCTTTATGGTTATGTGTAGCATATTTTGAATCTGATTCATAAAATACCGAAGAGTAAGATTATATCGGAACTTATGTTATTTTATCAATTTTTCATATATTGATCTCGTTTATTAAGATCAAATACTTGAACAAAATTTAAATATATAGGTAAGATCAATTTTAATAATAATCGAAAAAAAGCGAGATCCAATCGGAAAATTTGAGATGATTTTTAGTTGTCATCTAATATACCTCATATAATAAATCACAAAACCCCCTTGATTGAAACTAATATTCTATTAGTTATATTAAGTTGGAAAAATTGTATCAAAATGCCAATATCGGGTAGTTATCAACATCATTCGATCCAGAACATAAAAAATGACATTGTTATCTTCTTTGGTGGGAAGGAATGTTCTATCTCTACAGTTAACGGATATCTACATTCTTTATTTGGCTTAGGGTATTATTATACCAAATTTGAAATACAATCTCAAAATTACATAACAGACCATCGCGAATTAACAGGTTTAATATTATCCGATTTTGTCTATGATCATCTAGCAACTTCAGATAGTGTTGCGTTCCAAGATGATGCTGAGGTAATTTTTACAGATCTAGTCGTAAAAGTACCTCTTAATCTATCTCACAAATCAGATACTAAAAAAACTTTTATAAAGGGAACGCTTATGAGAAATCTCTTTATTCCCTATAAAGATATTTTTCTTGAAATGATGAATTATATTAAAAAATCTGATTCCTATCAAATCAAAAATGATGGGGTTATGGTCCTAAATGCGGATTGGAATATTTTTAACAAAATTTTAATCTCGAAGAGAATGCAGGATAGTAAGAAGAATAAGTTTATCAATCCGACTGCGGGTATCACTCAAATAGAAGTGGGAGTTGATAGATATTTACAAAATATTTTTTCACCTTCAGAAATCATAGAAATAGAGGAAAAGGTTAAAAAATTAAAAGAAATATTCACTTCTATTGAATTAGATCCAACTTATCTATTCTCATTAATAGAGAATACCTCTAAACATTTACCAACACCTCCAATAAACTCTGAAGAATATCAGAAATCTTCTCCTTATAAAAAGTCAATTCTTATTTCAGCTGGAAGCCGGTTAAATGAATATAAAGCATGGCCCCTCAAATTAGAAGCTGACATTGAAAAGGATTATACTTCAAAAGTTAAAGTAGAATATGAAAATAAGAATAAATTTAACGTTCAAATAGAAGAAGATTCACTCAAAAATAACAATATGGAGAGTTTTTCAACACCAAAGGAGGGAGATTTTATCTTAAGGAGTATGAGACCAAATATTGTAAAAGAGAAAAAGCTCCCCGAACCTTCTATAAATACAATTGATGATATCTTAGATTATCTCATAAAGGTAATAAATGAAGATTATGATATGCCAACTTTAGGTCGAGCTTTTGAAATTGCTCATCAAAAATTGCTGAAGATCGTATTATATGTTGATTATATGTGGGAAATGAGCAAATTAGCAAATATTTATAAAAAAAAGAATCCGAACTTGGGTTTAAGTGAAAAGGAAAAAGAAAACTTGCTCCGTAAAATTTATGATTGGAAAACAAAAACTAAAAATGGTCAACTTAAAGTAGGACAAAAATTAAAAGAGGAAAGATAATATGGCAAGTATAAAATCTGCGATTAAATATCTACAAAAAGCATTTCCTGATGTAATGGAAACGGTATTATTTAATACAAAGGGAAAAGTCTTGTACTCAAGTAATGATTGGAGCATTGAGAATGAAGTTAGGACTCTTTTATCGGTTTGGTGGAGTGAGAATGCTCAATTTATCAATTTAAATGGCACCAGATATTCAATTCTTCAGATGGAACCCGAACGATTCGTCGCAACTAATCGAAAAAAACAAGGCCATCTGGTTGGGGCAGCAACACCAAGTATGGATAAGTTTCTTATCGCACATATTAGTCCTAAATCGAAGGGGTGGTTTCACGGGGCATATCCTACAGTGGCACGAGCAGCAGCAATGATAGAAACGGGGTTAGAAATTAATTTAGAAAAAGGAAAAAGATTTAAAACGTCCAAGCAAGAAAAGGATGTTAGAGATGAGATCTTTGAGGAGGATTATTTTACTTCATTCATAGAATCCGCAAATAATCCAAGCACCTCTTTGGTCCAACAAAGATCGCGAATAGATTCTGACTTAGTAAATGAAGTTGAAACACTACTGGAATGGATTAAAGATCCGGAGGGTTTGGCTGGTTTCATAAAATATTACCTCAAGGTAAATGATTCCAAGATGATATCTCGTTTATCGAGAATATACCAACAGCTTTACAAAATTTTTTATAGGTGAGAATTTGAATAACCATCACCTTGATACTCTATATTTCCAAAGGTAAATATATTTCAGGATTTTATTGAATTTCACTTCAGCAATGCCGATACTTACCGATGATTCAAATAAGACCATTATAATATGATTTCTCTTGAACTTAAATCTACTTTCAGTTTGAGTAGAGATTAGTTTCTGATTATTATCAAGCAAATAAATTATCTTTTTATAATTCGATTTGTACGCTCTGGCACGGATTTCTAATTCTTTTAGTAAATTGCTAAGAATTTCCTCCGGAAGCGATGAGTAAATAATCAAACCCAAAGGTTTCACAATCGCAGCACCCAAAATTTCGTTTTTGTTGATTAGATTCTCGAATAAGTTTTTCGCTTTAATTGTTAGAAGCGGCAGTTGAGGCTCCCAAAGGCCTCTTACAAAAAACCTCAAATCCCATTTCGAGTTTTTTATCTCTAATAACTCTATGCTTAATTGACTCTGCATTTTTTTTTAAAAATTAGAAACATATTTCCTAATTTCTCAAGCATAATATCTAAATAGAGAATGATTTCCAGGACCTCCTCCCATTGAGTATCCGATGTACGCCAAATTATTCATATCTATATCAGTTCGAGTAGTATTAAGATAATTTATGATTGCTTGAACATCTAATATCAGATTTCCTCAATCCAAACTGCGCTGAAAATAATGTAGAATCCACATTTGTAAATCTATTTGAAAAATATTGCTCAAATTGTAAAATAACTGATTCTATGTGAAGTAAGAAAATACAATGTATTCTAGCTTCCATAATTCGCGTTTTACAAATATAAAAAACCTCAACCTCTTGATTAAATAATAAAAAAATCCTTGTTTAATTGTATCCTCTTTGTTTATAAAAACTTATTATAAGATTTTTGAAATCAGAAGATTGAGTTCTTTTTTAAAGGAATGAAAGAGAGGTCTTTTGATAAATTATTTATTTTTTGATATAATATTTAATTTAACTTCTTAAAACGAGTATAAAAAAGGTTTTTAAAAAAAAAGTAATTTTACTTATTAAAATGGGCTCGTGATCTAGCGGTATTAGTAATTAGCGTAGCTTCTTGCTGCCTAAGATGCCCGCTTGACGTGCGGGAAATCGAGGGTTCAATTCCCTCCGAGCCCACCATTCTAACAATATAAAAGGTAATAAAATGCCAATACGAATCCGTTGGAGATCAAAAGATTATATAGGCTACGGATTAATGCTTTTAGGAGGGTGTGGATTATTTCAAACATTCTTTATTCTATTTGCCCAATATTTTCTCCTAGTTGCTAACTATTTTATTATTATCATTATCCCTATTGGGACAACCTTAGCTCTATTTTATGCATCTTTGATAATATTTGAGAGTTTTGCTGAGGTTCGGCGGCGAAGAAAATTGAGAAGCCAATTCAAAAAAGTTTCCAAAGAAGCACAAGCGTTTAAGAGATTTTTAGCATTCCCAATTACTCTTCCATTACTAATTTCATTTATTGTGTTTGTAATTCTTTTCATATTAGCATATTTAATATTTGGCACCTTTCTTAATAATCAGTTGTCATTTTTGATCTCAGAAAATGTTGCAGCTATTCTTCTTCTCCTAGTTGCAAATGGATTTGAGAGATATTATGCTAAAATTAGGAGATATTAACTTTTTAATTTCAAATGATTTCCTATTTCTTGTCCTCATAAGATTGAAGAGAACTTAAAAAAAACCAATTAGTTTTTTATCGTAATTCTTTTATATTAAATTAAAGATACCATATATTAGCCGTATTTACTAATTTGTATAGGTGGTTTTTTATAAAAGTTGAAATTCGTTGCCCTATTTGTTCTACTACAAAAAAGATCGATATTTCTACGAAGGAATTAGAGAAGATTCAAAGAGGTCTATTGGCTATTAACATTCCAAAGTCTGTGGTGTGTGAACATAATTTTGTGGCATATGTAGATAGTAACTTTCATGTGAGGAACTATTGTACTACAGATTTTGAAATTTTGGTCCCTGATGATCAATTAGAGATTCAAACACCAGATATTCCAATTCATAAAATGGACCCTCTCTTATTAAAGATCAACTTAGCTCCCTCCATTTTATCATATATCTTAAGAGGTATCTTTTCTAAACAAAAAATTATTATTGTTTCAGATAAAGAATTTTTGATACCACATTTAACGAATCTTTTTGAATATATAATGGAAGATTCATTTGAAATGGATCTATCAATCACTTTGGAACAGAATTACATAGATTCTTCTAAAAATTGTGAGGACGCTCTTATCTTTTATGGAAATAAGATTATTACTAACGAATCTTCTGATAAAATTTTATCAGAAATTAGCATTGAAGAGGATATTATTGAGAAATTTATGTCTGAAAAAGATTTACAAACAAGTTTGATTATATTAAAAAATGAAATTAAGAAAGCCTACCATATCTCACAAGATTTCATTGATATTATTAAAGCCTCTGAGGCAGAGAAAAAGAATATAAATCCTAAACAAGCTATTGGAATGCTCGAAGAAGGGCATAATATCAAAATCTCTTCCGAATATCTCGAATTCTTATATATCATCATAGAAAATTATTTCGGGATTGACGTACCAAAGAAGATAAAAAAAGTTTTTCAATTATACTTGGGAATTTCCTATTTCTGAAGCGATTTAATAATAACAAGTAGGAAATTAAATGGAAAGTATCTTTTGGATTTAATCTCCTTACAACATTAAATTTAAATCAATAATATCTTATAATATTATTAACAAAAATTTTGATATGGTTGTATTAATTTAATAATTTCTAGAAATTGAGAAAATTATGACAAAAGTATCTCTCAGATGTCCAGAGTGTGGCGAAAACGGATATATCGAAGTTTCTGAAGAAGAATTGAGTAACGTTTCCCGTGGATTGCTAGCTGTAAATGTTTCTGAAGAAATAATCTGCAAACATTCTTTTGTAGCCTACGTGGATAAAAATTTAAAGATCCGAGATTGTTTTATGGCAGATTTTCATATCGAAATCCCCGAATTGGTTTCCACCCAAACAGTAGAAGCTGAGGAAATTTCTAAAGCAGATAAAATTGACTTGGTTTTGATTAAATTAAATTTGCCAGCAACTTTAATCGCCTATCTACTTAAAAGTATCTTATTGGGCCAAGAGATTCTTATTTTAAATGATCAAAACTACCTATATGAACATATCCAAGAATTTATCGAATATATTACGGAAAATTCATTCGATACGAATTTCAAAATTATTCCCCGTGAAGATTATATCAATAATAAGAAAGAGTACAAAAATTATGTAATCCTAGAGGGAAATGAGATAGTTAATGATAAAGATAACCTCCTATCGGATAATAAGTTGAATGTGGAACGAACTATTGTTGAAAAGTTTCTTGCTGAATCAGATGAGCGATCGAGCTTAATCGTCCTTAAAAATGAGATCCAGAAATCATACTCCTTAGCGGAAAAAATTATTGAATTCATTAATAGTTATGAAGGGAAAGAAATCCAGTCGAAGAAAATTATTGATTTTTTAGCAAAAGAGGAAAACATCAATATTAAGATTCCTTATTTGAGATACTTATTGGACATTGTAGAACACTATTTCGAGATGGATGTTCCCATCTCTTCTGATATTAGTAATTTTCTTGGTTTCTTATGAAATTGTAATTTATCTTTATTATTTTTCTTAGCTATTTCTAGTATCACCTTTGCAATATCCGTATGTGTATTTAGATATATATGTTTCATAGTGAAACGTGGATTTCACGAAGATCAGATTAAAAAATTGGATTTTGAAATCGCATTCACTCAAAGAAATCTCGATTCCTTATGCAGATTTTTACATCTTTAGGAAAAAAACATATATTAGGTTTAACTCGTATAATTAAGATAGATGGATAAAATTCACCCTTCGATAAAAGAGTTGAAAGACATTGAATTAGCACGATATTTCCAGAAAATAATGGAGCATGCAAATGAAGGGTATATTTTAGTCAATAAAAAAAGGGAAATACTTTTTGCCAACCTTTATATTCTCCGATTAACGCTTTATGAAAAAGATACCCTTTACGAGATGAAATTAGAAGATCTTATCCATCCAGACAAACGGAAAAAAATAAAATGGGGTTTCAGTAGTTTAATCGACGGTATTACAGATGAATTTAATAAAGAAACCACGTTGATTAACAAGAATTATAAGCATATTCCCATCGAGCTGAAAATCAATGAAATCAATTGGAACGATACAATTCTATATTTAATTACTATAAGAGATGTTTCCAAATACAAAAAAATTGAAGAAGATCTCAGAATTAAATTAGAAACGATCCTTTCTCCTGAATATAAAACCACCGGTGAAGAACTGGGAAAAATCATTGATAAACCAAAATTACAATCCATTATGGATGATTTTTATGATCTGACCCATATTGGGATTGCCATTAATGATATGAAAGGAAATGTCTTGATCTCTACGGGTTGGCAAGATATCTGTACCAAATTCCATCGTATCCACCCAGAAACTAGAAAGAATTGTGTAGAAAGTGACACGCATTTAGTAGAAAATGTAGAACCAGGGGAATATATGATTTATAAATGCAAAAATAATATGTGGGATATAGCTACACCCCTCATAGCAGGCGGAAAACGATTAGGTACCCTCTTCCTTGGTCAATTCTTTTTCAAAGAAGAAGAGATAGATTATGAATTTTTTGAAAAACAAGCAGAACGATACGGATTCGATAAAGAAGAATATTTAGAAGCATTAGATGATGTGCCTAGATGGAATAGAGAGACCGTGGATACTGTTATGCATTTTTATACCAAGTTTGCCTCATTAATTTCCCAATTAAGCTATAGTAATTTAAAACTGGCAAATTTGCTTGAGAATTATCGAAGAGTGGAGGAAAGGCTTCGAGAAAAGACATATCAAGCTGAAACTGCCCGAGAACAGTCAGATCTTTACAGAGATTTATTAGCTCATGATATTGCGAATGTCCTCACTAATATCAAATCATCGGTGAGTCTTCTGGAAATGAAAGAAAAGGAAGATTTTCAAATTGAAAGCACCGAAGAGCTTCTTGAAATAATTCGTAATCAAATCGATAAAGGTTCGAACCTCATATCAAAAGTCCGGAAATTAGCGGAATTTGAAGATCAAGAACATATTATACAGAATATAGATTTACGAGGACAATTAAAGACTGCCGTAAGCAATGTCGAGACCCAATTCAAAGATCATAAATTGGTTATTAAAACTGACATTCCAGATAATGGTCTCAGAGTAAGAGCGGGTAAATTACTACTAGATGCCTTTGAGAATATTCTAATCAACGGGATTATTCATAATGAAAATGATATAAAAAAATTATGGATTAGAGTTTCAAAGATACAAGATAAAGATAAAAAGTATGTAAAAATAGAGTTTATTGATAATGGAATTGGCATTTCTGACGAAAGAAAGAAATCGATTTTTTTAAGAAAATATACACAAAACAAAAGTAAAACGGGGATGGGGATCGGGTTGTCTTTGGTTAAAAAGATAATTAATGAGTATAAAGGGGAAATTTCAGTTCAAAATCGTGTAGAAGGCGAATATCAGAAAGGAACGAATTTTATTATACTTCTTGAGCAAGTTTAAGTTTCAATATAATGATTAGAGCCTTTCTTTCTAATATTTTACATCACTTTCATTCTTATTTAGTTTTTCTTTGAGGGCATTTTTTAATGAGTTTAAATCGGATACCAACTCGGAAAGGTCGCCCACACGGCTCTCAATTATGGAATCAATCTTTTTCTGTTTGTCATGAAGAGATTCTCGGTGTTTTTGAAGGATCTTTTTCCATAATCTTTCTCGCGCTTCCAGATCTTCATCTGGAATTGAGTGTAGTTCCTCGTAGAGTTTTTTTAATTCTTCCAAAATTTAACACTTCAATAGTATCATTATGGTCCTAATTAAAATCTTTTTAAATTCTCTTAAATAATTTTTGATTATATCTTAAATTCTGATTAGTAGGAAGATTAGTAGGAAATATGCGCCCGCCGGGATTCGAACCCGGGTCACGTGGATGGCAACCACGAATACTGCCACTATACTACGAGCGCTTGGATAGGTTGTTTTCTTTCCTTACAACTATTAATTCCAGATTGTTTTAGAGGGTTAAAATTCTTAGAATAATATTATAAGAATTTCCTACTCTGCTAATTTGTAAATAATCCAGATAAATATTGGAATTCATAAAGAAATTAAAATTTAATGGAACTAAGTTTATTGGGTCTTTATGGCTAAGCACCATTATTTGGAAATAGTTAAGTAAAAAAACAGCTAATAAGTCTTTAAAAAAATGGAGTAATGAAAGAAAAAAAAGATTGGAAATTTATTGTTTTATTAGTAGGTTCTTTATAAACTCCGGCATAGTAAAACCAAGATAGAATGAAAATGCTCCAACAATTACGAAAAGTCTTGCGATTACTATAGTTAGCTCTGTTAATTCTGGAACGATGTCGATGAGAGTTCCTACCGTAAATGTTATAAATGCGGTAAGCAAGAACCACCCTCTTAAGTTCAATTCTTTTTGTTCTGCTTTCAAAGAATCTCTGGCAAACAGAATTCCCGTTATCAAAAACAAGGCAATAGATATGATTAAATATATATCAACAAATAATGCCCACTCCACATAAAAAGGATTTTCTGTGGTACTGCCGATGAATGCAGGATTAACAAAAAACACTGTTAGGAATGCAATCTCAAAGATAATTGCTTCAGCGGAAACGACAGAAAGAATCAATTTTTGCTTCTCTTTGAAAATAAAGTCAGTAATAACGATAATCCAAGTAATATGAAGCGGTGCGATAAAGGCATTTGCGATAAAGAAATAAAAATCAGTTGGTAATGGTTCTCCAGTAAGGAGTATTAATAAGAAGCTAATCGCATCGGGCCAATAGGGACTTACCAAGAAGATCCATGTGATTCCCACGAGAATATATTGTCGTTTCCGATATTGAACGTACTTTAGTATAATTATTAAACCAAGTATTAACGAAATGAGAACAAACGCAAAGGTAAATGAACCTTGGAGTAGTTGTAATGCATTTAATTCAATTGCCAAAATATCCACCTAAAAGTCAAGTTATTTTTAGTTAATACAATAGAAAGTAGAAATGACTTATTAATTCATCCTCTCAGAAGGATTGTTAACTCTTTTGTAAAACATATTAAGATATCAGGAAGTGCTAAAATAAATTAAGGAATAATGATTTAGACTCATCGTATTTTATATTCTAATCTACAGTAAAAAGGATTATTTTGAAAAATAAGCAATCCAAAATTCTTGAAATCCATTAGAATGAGGGTTAATTTCATTCAATATCAAAGAAGTGTTTAACTGAACAACTATTTTTTTCTCTGTTGAGACTTTCATTGAAACACCGCGATTTTCTATGATTTTAGCGTGGGTTGAAATGAATTCTCCATTGTTTAGTAAAGATTTTTTTTGTGTTTTTCATAAATTTCTCTCTACGAAGATTAATTTTTCTCTTTTCAGATGAAATTTTTTGGGGGGGTTTTCCCACTAATTTAAGAAGGTTATTTCTTTGAGTCCGATATCCTTCATCCAGATTTAGAGGAGTCATTTCTAAATAGGGTTTAGAACTTAATCCAATATTATCAGATTGATATTCTACCCCCCTCGATATCAGTTAATTTATATCTGCATTCTGCTAGTATGCTGTAGAATCCTTGATATCTATAAATTGAAATCCCTGAATTAATAGCAGGTAATATAACGGGGGAATTGACATCTACACCTCTATCAATGGCTTCCTCTATAAGGCATAATATCTTACGGAATCATCCAAGATAATCTCATTTCCATATCCAAAAATTGAGTTTTTAAGAAAATATTTCTTAATGTCTTTACGATTGAAATATCGCAAGATTTTTAGAGCAAGAAAAAAAGCATTTTGATATTTCGAGATATCAACAACATAAGACAGAATCATATAAAAATTGTATAGTAAATCTTAATGATATTCTTTTCGATAATCTAAGCCTTAAAAATATAAAAATAAAAAAATTTCGAATCCCTTGGAAAGTCAATAAGGAGACAGAAAAAAAAATAGATAAAAATAATTACTCAATGTTTTCTTCGTTGACTGGAGTCTGTTCTTCATATCGCATTTCGATATTGAATATTACCTCTACTTTATCTTCTATTGCAAGTTTCTTTGCGAATTTCCTAACATAATTAGCACTTTTAATCCTAATGATTTCGTTTAGTATCAAACTAGGTATAGTCGTTAGAAAAAGCATTAACAATACAACAAACCACACCAACAAAGATATAATTAGAATCGCCCTATCAACACTGATTAGAAAAGATTGGACCAAATCTACAATTACTAAAGCATATGTGATAAGGACACCAATCCCCGCGTAGCCCTTCAAGAGAGTATGAAACCATCCTCCCACTGAGCGTATTACATATGGCTCAGAAATAGATTTCACCTTTTTCTCATTGGAGTAAAGAATACCCGAATTTTTTAAAAACCAGATTGAAGAGAAAAGAAACATTGTAATTCCGAATGAGATAGGTAATAACACAAATAATGAAAGAGACTTTTGTAAGCTCTCCCCCGCAATCGAACTGGTAATAGAGAGGAATTCGGAAGATAAGATAAAATTAATAAGATCGGGTGAGATCATCATAAAAGTTAGATTAATCGATAACATTATTGGGAAAAAGCTTTTATAGAAAATGCTGATTGATTGAACCTCCTTCTTTTCTTGAATGGCATATATGAGATCTCCTCCGAAAATTTTTTTATGGATATAGAGGAAAATGGGTGCTAAAATGTATCCGCCAATCATATA
>WJIN01000058.1 GCA_014730295.1 Promethearchaeota archaeon
ATCCCCCTTCCTTTTCGAGCGGCGGCTTTCACGATGTCCTCATACTCTTCGGCGCTTGATAAATCATCGCTTATGAATTTCATGGTCTTTTGATTGTATGTACCTTTCAATTTCTCCTGGTGTTTGAGTTTTTCGATAATATAAATCGAACAAAATTCATATTAATTAATATAAGTTCAATTATTATCATCAATTAATTAAAATACGCTTATTAAAAGGAAAAAGAATAATGGAACCAATAATTCATCCAAATGAGCTTACGGATCACCCAGAATGGAACGAATCATATTATCTTGCATTTTATGACAGAGAAAAAGAGTTAGGAATTGTCTCTCGCTTAGGATACAAACCTAATAAAGAAGAGGAGATGACATTCTTCTTTCTATTTCTTCCCGACGATTCAGGAGGGGGATATTTTCAAGAGAAGAAGATGAAAGAGTTTAATGATGTACTCAATGTAGGAGGTATGACCCATGGGTGGAATTCGGACGGAACATGGAATTATAAATTTGAGGGAAATGTAATTTTTGTAGATAATTCGGAAGATTTGCCCAAAGTAAGTCAGAATCCAAAGCTTATATCAGCTGCCAAACAGGTAGAATTAGATATACGTTTCGACCCGATAAATACCGTATATGAATATAGTAAACATATGACTGAAGAATCGTTGGAATTGGGGAAAAAAGCGGGAGATAAACATTGGGAGCAAATCGCCCAAATAAATGGTACCTTAAAAATCGGGGACAAAATATATGATTTTAATGATATTATTGGACAACGGGATCATACCTTTGGGGTTCGCGATTGGACGGGTGTAGGTAATTGGCTCTATTATGTAGTGTGGTTTGATGAAAATCTTGCAGTAAATCCAGCAGCAATTATCGGAAAGGATGGAAAACTCTCAACTGGGGGATTTCTGTTTAAAGATGGGAAAAATATCCCTTTAAAGTCCATTGAAGTTCTTAATCAAACATTTAGAGATGACGGGTTAATGCCAGTTAGCTCGAGACTAAAATTAACCGATAATCACGATACCACATACATCTTAAAGGCTCAAGTGGGGCAGATAATTCCCGTACCCTTTGAGGATAAAAGCGGACAGAAGTCAATATTAGTACAATCCTTCGGAAAGTTCGAGCTGGATCAGAGAAAAGACGGATATGGCACCTTTGAAACACTGAGACGAGAATAATTTAGGACCTTCTTAGAAAAAAATCTATAATTCACTTCTTTTTTTCTTACAAGATTGATAGAATGAGAAACAATAAAAAAATAAATTAAATGTTCAAAATAAGAAATTAAATTAAAAATTAAAAAAATTATTCGATTTGAGTTTCATATTGCCATAAATCTAGGTCTTTGCGAAGGTTTCCAGCGATCTCGAATGCTTTTTCGCCTAACATCTTAACTTCTTCAAATGTGAAAGTTGCAGCGCCACTTTTTTGTATGCTGGTTATATCGTCCTTTGTGACAGAAATAGTAAGCCTTCCTTCACTAACTAATTCCTCTGGTAGGCTTGGATCAACAAATAAAATATCACCTATCTTTCCGAATGTAATCGGAAGCGGCAATTCTTTTATAATTTCGCTTCCTTTAAAGTATTCTCCGCTCCATTGAGGGGCATCGTCAGTCCATTCTCCTTTTGGGATATGAGAAGATATTAAGGATGCTAGGGCACCAACACCTCCACAATCAATCATATTACCTCCATGATTAATCACATACATATCCACGAAAACAATATAAACTGCTTTTCCCTCTTTTATACAAAGTTTTTTTGTCTGAACACAATCTGCATGGCGAATTCCTCGATCAACAACTCGCGCTAATTCAATAGATTCTTCATCGGGTGGACCTCTTTCAAATAGCGGAGATGCTAAGGGAAGGAGCTCTGCCATCACAGTACATACACCTTCATCAGGCATATCTGGATAGGGCTCACCAATATCATATTTCACTCCGACCATTATACGAGTATCGCCTAATGAGATATCGCAAGATCCCTCGGCTGCGGCAATGTTGTCTGTTGTAATGTCAAAATCTCTATATTCCCAGAGACCTCTTCCATCAATTCTTTGGTCCTTTTTGAGATTTTCCTTAATATAACTTTTTTCTATTGTTGATATCACACGTTTTATATCCATCATAGTTTTATTCTGCCTCCATACCTTGTACGTCTTTTTGTATTTTAATATATTTTCTCTTCAAAGCTTCTAATTGCAAGTCATAGATTTGTTTTAAGGCATCTTGTGCCATATCTAGACATGTATCCATTTCACCTTTCGTAATCTTCCCATCGAACTGCAATAACGACATTTCATCGTTAAACCATGTGATGGCAACGGGTAAATCTGCGTCGCCAGCCTTATCTTCTATTCCTGAAAGATCTGTGACGAGTTTTCCGTCGATCTTCCCTACGGCGCATGAAGTTACTAAGCTTCTCATAGGAACTCCAGCATCAGCTAAAGCAAGGGCTGCAACTGTAGTGCTCGCACATCGAGTTCCCCCGTCCGCATCTACAACTTCTATAAAGATTTCAAAGCTCGTACCAGGATATAATTCCAGAAAAAGAACAGGTTCTAAACAATCAGAAATGATCATTGAAATTTCTTTTTCTCTGCGCCCTGGAGCGGGTCGTTTTCTATCAAACACAGAAAAAGTTGCCATCCTATAAAACACTCTAAGAATACCTTTATCAGGTTTTGCCAAATGGTGAGGGTGTACTTCGCGTGGGCCATAGACAGATGCAAATATTTTGTTATTACCCCATTCAATATATGCGCTACCATCTGCGTTTTTAATTACATCAACTTCCATTTTAATGGGTCGTAAATCATAAATATCACGTCCGTCAAGGCGTTTTCCGTCGTCTCGAAATAAACTTTTTGGATATTCATCTGGTATTAATAAGGTCATTTATTGAATACCTCTTTTTTCTTTTTCATTTTTGATAAATTCTTCCATTCGATCTGTTAATCCTTGCGTATGTGCTTCTTGTTCAATTTTATAGATTGCTTCAATTAAAAGTCGCTCTTTCTCAATGTCACCACCTTTAATCCAAATCCTACCATTTTGGGTGACGAATATATTACAATCGGTAAGACTTTTTAGCATTTTAATCATGGAGCCATTTCGACCAATAACGCGTGGAACTTTAGGAGGGTCGATTTGAATGATTATCCCTCCTCGAACTTTCCCGAGATATTTTCCTACAGTAGTCAATTCTGGACTATTCAAACGATCGGCAGAAATTATTTTGGCGATAACGGCATCACCAATATCAAATTTCTCCGTATCAGGTCGTGAATTTCCTCTCATACGTCTTTTACCGTGCTTTATCGTGTTTCGAGGTTTCAAAATTCCTTCATATTTCGCATTAATATCGCAACGATATTTTACTGGATTTTTATCAGTAATTATCGCAACCACTTTATCTCCGGGATGAGCGGTATAAAATCCGTTTAGAGGTATCACATTAATATAATTCTTTTTAATTTGTTTTAATCCAACCATTACGGAGATTATTTTATCGCCCTTTTTGTTTAGGATCGTACCTCTCCCAGGGACATAGTTTTCAATATCATCACTTAGAACCTCTCCGGGTGCAACGATTTCACGCAAGGTTTCTTCATCTTCAAATTCGTCGTCTTGATCCTCTTCATCTTGCTCATCGTCATCGAATTCTTCGTCCTCGTCGTTTTGCTCTGTTTGCTCCTCTTCTTCATCGTTTTCCATTTTATTTCACAATTTTTTACAGATAAATGTTAATAAATAAAAGATTTTTTTACAAAATTATATTGAAATAATCAGTGGTTCAATAAAATTTTTGTGAATTTAGTAAAACGAGTGGGGCAAATTTCACAGTCAATCTGGAAAGAATTTGATAAGGTTAAAAATAGATGTATATGAGAAATATTTTATCTCTGGTATTTTACACCTTTTCCAAAAATGAATTAATTGGTTTGGATGGTGAAAGATATATCTTACCTAATTAAGATTTCATTAATTTAGTTTGTACGCGCCCGTGAGTAAGCTTATTCAGCTTATCTAATAGTTCCATCTGAAGTCCCGCGGGCATACTTATCACAGAGACCCAAGAGCCATCGCTTTGCCATTCCTCTTTTTTAATTTGCGCATATTGGGCCACAATGTTATATCCTTTAGCCGTAAACGAGGTGGGAATCTTGACTGCCATTTCGATTTGTTCCATCTTGATCGGGATGATAGTTCGGATTTTTTTTACCACATCATCCACTTGCTCTTCTGCATTCCGCATTAAATCGATTTTTACATCCGCCTCCTCAATAGCTTTTTCAATACGCTCCGGAGGATGGGGTTTGTTATTCTGCGGATTAATCGCATTTTTGGAAATGATATTGATTATCTGTTTAAGTTTCTTTTCTTTTTCTTCTTCACGTTGAGCTCGAGTCCATTGGATATCTCCATCTAATAAGATATGGGCGCCTATTTCTCTCCCATCGGTCGTCGCAAAAATCGCTTCCATATCTCCATCTGTTGCCTTTTTTCCACGCTTCAAGTCCTCAAATACAATAAAACTTTCAAAAATTAACTCTAAGGGTATATTTGGATCCTCAATGATTTGTTTTGGGCTCATCCGCGATTTTTCTTTACCTTCTTTCAATCGCCTATTGATCTCCTCTCGAATATACTTCTTCGCTTCCCATGCTTGTTCTGGATCCAATAACATTTCAAATATTCTACCACCTTTTTCAATTCGACCAATGATATTATTACCTAAATTCATACGAGCTCGATCAATCAAGATTAATCACAACTATTTCTGTTTTAATAATTATTTCCATTTTTTATTTGATTATATTACATAAAGCTTTGGTTAAATAAAAAATAAGGAGAAACATTAAAATGTCATATTATAAAAAAATTATAATTTCTCTAATAATTCTTTCTTTTCCTCGACGGTAAGAAGGGTGAATTTTTTATCTTCCTTCAATATATAGGCAACATCACAGGTATTAGCATTCAAACTCTCTTCACTCATGATTTCTTTAAGTGTTCGTAATGGTAATAATTTCAAATCCTCATCTGAGATATTAATATCATAATTTTCTTCCAAGTAAGTACGCGCTTCATTAGCCCCCGAGCCTATTGCGAATGCTTTATAGCCCCAGAGTGCTCCGGATGGGTCGGTGAGGAATAATCCAGTTTCTCCGTCAGGATTAATTCCCGCGATTAAAAAGGAAACACCAAATGGTCGAACTCCTGCATTTTGGGTATAAGCTTGAAGAATTTCGCATATCTCAAGGGTAAGTTCTTTTACGGTAATTTTTTCATCATAATTTAATTGATGTACTTGTGCTTGCACACGACCTTTATCTATGAGGACTCTTGCATCTGCCGTCAAACCAGCGATTGCAACACCTATGTGATTATCTATTTTAAAAATCTTCTCTGAACCGAGAGTTTCTTGTAATTCCGAACTTTTCTTTTCCACAGCGAATACAACCGAATTTTTATTCCTCGCACAAATCGCAGTAGTACCTCTTCGTACCGCCTCTATCGCATATTCCACTTGAAACAATCGTCCTTCGGGTGAGAACTGTGTAATGGCCATATCGTAGCCACGTCCCTGTTGTGAGAACATTTTGCTTTAACCTCTTTTAAGATTCAATAATTAACTTTTGTAGTAATATATAGAAGAACAATTATCTACTATTTTTATAATTCTGTTTAATAAACAATAAAATATATAATTTGCCTATATAAATCATAAAGAGTGTCTTTTCTTCTATAACACAATTATTATACATAAATTCCGGTGAATATCTTCTATGATTATCGTTTTTTAAATGTTAAGAAAAAATGATAGAAATTAAAAATTGATAAAAATTATCGAGTACTTACTCTTCTGCGTTTTTAGCACGAATTTCTCCGATCTTCTCTTTTACATCCAGGAGTGTTACTCCCTTTAATTGCGCAAATTGATAGATGAATATGATGGTACTTCCAATTATCCCAATCAGGTAAAAGATTTCGATTGTCCATGTGTATTGAGCGATTGCGGTATAAAACACCCATTCGAATACATAAGATAATGAAGCCATGAAAAGCATAAAAATCATAGATATTAAGAGGGCGATGCGTTCATATACCTTGGGATCATCATCCGTTATGAATATCTTTATCCAAAAGACAATACAAATTAATGTAATTGGTGTAAATACAAGAGAGCCGATTCCGATGGGAATCAATAGATACACTGCCAATTTATTTCTCCATATTGTTAAAATCTCTTTTAAAGTGGTTTGGTCTTGGATATGTGCTTTCGCATATTGTTTTCTAAACGCAAAATACTTTTTCTTGACTTTCCTTCCAACCTTTTTCGCTCCTCTTTTTATTCGGGTAAACAACCCTCCTCCCGTCGCAGCTTCTTCAAATTCTTCTTTAATAAGGGGAATTATATAAAGCGAGAGTGTGATTGAAGCAATTCCGAAGATATATAATCCTAGATCCATTAGGTACGCAAATCCAGTGTCTGGTGTACCTGAGGGACTGAGACTCGAGATAATTCTATAAATTCCGAAGATAACTAAGAGGACTGGGATAATTATCTGGATGATTATAAAGATCCTCACTTCTCTCTCCCCGATCTTATCAGCTATTAGGTCTAAAATGAAGAGGAACGCAGTAGTAACCGTAAGGATCAATCCGAATCCCGACAATAGCTTGGCTGCCCAAAAGAAGATCAGATTCGAGAATAATAAGACCGTCGTTTCAGATAGCAAAAGCCATATCATAAATACGCTTGTTCCGATTAATCCAATTATGTAAAAAATATCAAATTTGTCAAGTTTCATATTCGTTTTTAAGGAAGTGTAATATTTAATCGTTGTTGTGAAAAATAATACAGATTACCTATTTTCTTAAAAATTTTTTGGAAGATTATGAGAAGAAAAGAGATAAAATAGGAAAAGTTAGAATTGTGAAGAGAAGGTACTAATGGAAATTCACGTTCCTTCTATGGGCGATTTTGATTTCAATATAATATATGAAATAGTAGCTTCTGTATTCCAAACATACCCTAGGGAACTGAAATAAGAGCTATTATAAGATTATATACTCCCGTGACGAGTTCAAAACACAAAAAGGACTATATTTTTTACTGTTTTTTACGCAGAAAGCCACGTCCTTTAGGGCGTGGATGAATGTGTTTAAAAATCACTAAACTCAATAACTTTTATCCTTTTTATCCTCTCGAATTGATTAAAATATAATGGAATACCGAAAAGATGCTCATAGAGTCTATTCTCTCACATAGCACTTAATTTTTGTAGTAAAATCCCGTCAACCCGCGTTTATAGAGGGGATTGGTATTATTGAGGCTCTAAAAACAAAGATTATTGAACTATCAGAGAACTTTGAGGTAAAAGTGGTGGAAATCAAATGGGGTATAGATCACGTTCATTTATTGATTTCTCCAAAGCCCATGTTAGATATTCCTAAGGATATAAATACAATTAAGGGGCATTCTTCTCGTTTCCTAAGAAAAGAATATAAGACGTTCTTACAAGATAAATTATGGGTTGCTCATTTTTGGAGTCCCAGCTATTTTATTTCTTCAACGGGAAATGTATCACTTGATGTTCTGAACCAAGATGTTGAGAATCAACGGAGGAAGATTGCTCTTGAACATTAATAAAGCAGTAAAAGTTCGGATATACCCTACTCCCCTTGA
>WJIN01000503.1 GCA_014730295.1 Promethearchaeota archaeon
ATCAGAAGTCTTGCGAGAAATGCGTCGTTTGGTCAAAGAAATGGCAGAAGTCTATGAAATCGTCCGGGAAAAGTGAGCTATCCCCACCAATGTGGGTATAGGGAGATGATACAGTAAACATAGATGACCTTTTGAGAGGAGGCATTCCGTGAGCGAAGCTGCTGAACAATATCTGATGCAGTTGGTAAGCGATGAGCCAGTTTTGAAGAAATATTTGTATTGGGCAGACCACAGCCAGGCGATGGCACAGTACAAACTGAAATTTCAGTATGGCAAGAAAGCAGGCGAGAGTCTATATACACATGTCTTGAACGGCATCTTCACGCTAGAAACCTTGCGACCGCTGTTGGAGTTCCCCGACGAGAATACAGAAGCGCGCATATTGTTCACAGCGTTCACCGTGCACGACATCAACAAAGTGCTCGACGAAGTGACCGCTTTCAACAAGCTGGCTACAGAAGACAACATCGCCGCCGAAATCGAACGTTTGGAGCTTGGTTTGTTCTTCCCGGCTTGGCGCGACCATCTCAAAGAAGTGACGACTTTGGTCCGGGGGCATTCGGGGCATACCGGCGTGGCTGGCGAAAGTTTGATCGCCGGACGGCGCGACTATGGTCTAGGCCAACACCGAGTGCGAGCGCTGATCCATCTTATGCGCGCTGCCGACATTATCGATCTGTCACACACACTTGACGAACGCAATCATAAAGCGACTTTTCTCAGCCATCTCAACGCCTACCTGGCCGACAGCGGAATTGCGGCACAGTACGTTTTCTTCAGGCATCGACTTGTGGAACAGCGCGGCGTCTTAAGCAACGTGATGCATAACGCAGTAATCGATCACTTGACAGAAGTTCACGCGATGACCCCGCTGCTTTTCTACCCGGAAGGTGTGGCCTACCTGGTGATGAAGGGCCAAACGCCAAAGATGCGCGAGGATGACATCAACCTAATTGCCGGGCGCATCGTTGAAAAGCTGAATGTGCTCATACAGGAAGACCTCGATCAGTTCATCGAATCGAAACCTGCTGGGATCGCTGTGGACGAGAAGTGTCTTGAGCTGGGGATGCCCTTCCGTGAGATCGCTGCGACGATTTGGGCCAAAGTAGAACGCAGGATGGACAGCCCAGACCCTTCTCGCCTAGACCAAAGGGCACGACAACGGGCGGAGCGGGATTTCGAGGAGAACAAAGCCGAAATGCCAGAGACGGCAGCGCAAGTACACGCAGCGCTCGATTCTGAGCAGCCGATTGTCGATGCCACACCAGGCCAACTACGCACAGCGGAATTTGCGCGCTCGTACTTCATCTTCTTGAAAAACCACTTTGCTAAGGAAACCGGCTCGGACGAAGACCGCTGGCGGCGAGTTTACCGGGTGCTTGGTCTCCCCGAAGCGCGCTGGCCCTTCTACGCCTACTTCCATGCGCGCTGGGATCGTGCGTATGTCTTGGCGAGCGATCTTTCCCTCACACAAGAACAAGCTTTCGAGCGCATCAAAGCCGACGGCGAAAAGATTTTGCAGACGCAAGACGCGGCCGAGGATGAGAAAGTCGATCTTTTCGCAGACTATCTCTCGCGCTATCTGACGTTCAGTGACCAAAGCCGGCCGCAAGTCGATTTCAGCGACGCGCTGGCGCACTATGTCACCACGCAGCACAAGCAGTGTATCTACTGCGGCGGTCCGTTCCCCACCGACAAATGGATGGCAGCGGATGTTCGGTCTGATATCACCGTCCAGGTGTTTTCTAACCGGCTGCGCGGCGGTCCAGGCGATCCAAAGAAATATATCTGTGCGATATGTCACCTCCAGTTTCTTTTGGAGAAGTTGAACTATCCGTCGGTGTATAATGAGAAGACTCTCTATCTGCATTTGTTTCCCTATTCGTTTTTCACCGCCCCTTTTCTCCAAGGATTGCGGCGCAGCTTAAGCCAATTGCGAGAGTCTTACGTCGATTTACAGGCGCTGAATCTCAACAGCGCCGACGCGATCAACGCGTACACCGCCGGCGAGATGGTAGCACCACATTTTCGCGAGCGGACCCAGCGTGACAAACCGCAGCCCTACGGTCTCTATGTGCCGCGTTTTGCAGAAACCACCGGCAATTTGTTGATCTTCCCGCTCAATCCCGCCGGAGACAATGACACCGAGCGCTTTCTCTTCGCCCTCTACAACGCATTGGTCTTGCAGCGCTACTTTGGGGTCAAGGTGCTGCTCAGCAATGCGCCGGTCGCACCGCTGGGTAAAGAGAACTTTGCAGATTTGTACATCGATAACATCCCGCTCGCCTGCGAGGGGCTGCTGCCGCGCAGCAACTACGCCCAATATCAAAATGGCAGCCAAAAGCCCGGCACACTCCGCACGCTGTGGGAGAACATCGAGTATATCTTCGCCCTCAAACCGCTGGTTTCACGTCCTGACAAGGATCATGTGCCGGATGTGGTCCGGGCGCTGGCTAGCTCCCCGCTGCAAATCTTCTATGAGGTAGAAAAGCTCATCGAAAGGCGTTTGCAGGATAAACAATGGTTGAACTTGGAACTTCGAAAAGCATTTCCACATACAAAGGCTTTGGCCTTATATAAAGGAGGTTCATGGATGGCCCAATTAAGTGAAAAATTGCAGCATGTAGCAGAAATTGCCCGCAGCAACCATATCTGGGGGCGCTCGTTCAAGAAAAGCAGCTTGCTCTTCCCGGTCGCCGAAGTGTTCGATAAGCTCAAACAAGCCGGGCGCGCTGCCGACCGGGAAACGCTGCGCGCCGCAACTGTCTCGGATATCTTCGATCACCTGTATCGGATCGCGGAGGAGCAATACAAACCCGGCAAAACCAAACGCGAGGCGATCAAAGACTTCGTCGCAGGGTGGTATGATGGAGTGCTCGCTGAAGTCTACAGCGGCGATCTGCGCCGTCTTCTGAGCGATGAGAAATTGATTCGCTCGGCCTATTTGTTCTACTTCAATGAAGCCGGACAAGACCGTCCCGGCGAAGAAACCGAATCATCACAATAAGAAAGAAAGGAAAGAACATCATGTCGATTATCGCTAAATATGCTGAACGATTCTTGCCCGAATACAGCAATTATCCCCAGGGGCACTATGTCAGCCTTATCCTGGTGCGCCAGATTGAATCGGAAGCCATCTTTCGCACCGAGGGCAGCGGCGAGCCGCTCAACAAAGAGTTTGTCCACGCCAGCGTAGACGGAGATGAGGAGATCATCCAACGTGTGGTCATCAGCAAACGCAAACAGACCGCGGTCGAGCGCCGCACCGGGCGCGAACTGCTGCGCGCACAAAACAAGTTGTTCCCCGGAGAGCGCACCGAAGTGATATGCGCATTGAACCGGAATGATCCTTGCGCCCGCTGCATGGACTGCATGATCTATGGTTATGCTGCCGGCGGCGGCGGCGCGCAGAAATCGCGCGTGGTCACCGATGACGCTTTTAGTTTGCATCCTGCTGCCACCATCACCGACCACAAACAATTCAACGCGCTCTATGACAACAGCACCATGCGCGATCC
>WJIN01000059.1 GCA_014730295.1 Promethearchaeota archaeon
AATAACTCCATGTGTAACATATTTCGGAAGGAAAAATTTGAATACTCTTGGGTCCGAATACGCAGACTCTCCAGAAGTTGCTGAAAAGATGGATAATGCGGGAAAGATGATTGATTGGATTAAGAAAAATACGGTGAGAATAAACCAAGCAAAATTTATGACGGAAGAGGAATTGTTCAATAAATATGTAATTGGAGAATTTCGATATGATACCAGTAAACCCGAATATGCTGAACAATATGAAGAAATTAAGAAGATGGCACAAGGGAGGAAATAAGAAACTTTTTCAACCTTTATACTAACCAATTTTTCCATTTTTTTTATAAATTTTATCTTATGATTTAAGATATTTCTCTAATTTTAATCAAGTATGATTGCTGAATTCGATAAACTCAAACAGAGTTTTTTCGGGAGTATGAAGAAAAAGATAAATTACTAAAAAAAGAGGAATACGGAGCTTTAAGTAATGAACATAAGTATTATTATTTCATTTTCAAAGAGATAAGAAATTTAGAAAACCTCATTGACTTTTTGATAAAAATATTCCTAAACGAGACAAACAATTTATTAACTTTCAAATGAATGAGAGATTATAACAAAAAAAAGAATTTTTATCAAATCCAAGAGGTAAATTTTAGTATTTAAGACAATTGGAAAAAGAAAGATTGGATCTTTTCGAAAGTATATTGTCAACATTTTAAATTTTCGTTAAATAATGCTTATAATCAAATTCTAAAATATGCATTAATCTATATTCGAAAATTAATCTCTATTAATAACTTTAGTCTTTACAAAGAGAATTTGGCACTTTTAGGTAAAGTAGATAATATTAGGTGGGGAACTTCAAAATAGAAAAATTACATTATGATAGAAACACTTATGCTTACAAATCTTTACACGATATTTGTAGCTTAATATTAGACGATTTTTCACTTAAGTTCGAGAGAGAAAACATAATTTTTATGTTTTTGATATAAATAGTTAGAATATTTATGAGATTTTCTTAAGAGTTATATATAATTCATTTCAAAATGAATTTGATGTAAATGCTTTTTCAATTGAAAAATTAACTTCTAAAATTAATAGCGATGATCAAATCGAAAAAAAATTGTACCCCGATATAATTCTTAATCAAAATGATGAAAACATAATATATATTGATGCCAAATATAAAACTAAATATTCATATAGAGATTACTATCAAATTAATACATATCTCACCCAAATCGATAGAATACCTTATGGTGAACTAATTTATCCTAAATTTAAAGCTGATCAAACTCGATTCATTGAAGGTAATTATGAGAAGGTGAAAATTCGATTTATTGACTTAGCGAGAATTAGTGATAGGGATTATCTTAAAGATTTTGTTTTTAAAACATTTAAAGAATATCAAAAATAATATTTTAAGACTATAAAATTCTTGGAGTTAAAAGAATGATTAAGTCAACTATTCATCTTGGTTGATTTCTGCTAAATAAATCTGATAAGTTCGATCTGGATCAATCAATCCATTTTCAATATAAATGGATGGAATTGAAAAAATATATCGATCCCCCATCTTAGCGGGTTTTCTTTTAAACGTTATTCCTTTTTTCAAAAAATTTATCTCATCATCACTCATAATGAATTGATTTGTCTCCTTATTAATCTCGGAATATTCTTATCACAATCATAACATATATCATAATGTATACAAAGTATTATATATTAAAATTTTTATTTATATTATATACATTCCCGTATATATTTCAGTATTCAATCCAATATACATAATGAAATAGTGGAATTATAAAATTTAGATATAAATGGAAAATATGTGATTAAAAATGGTTAAGGAACGTAAAAAATACTATTCTGATAAATTATCAGTGGTGGGTAGCGCCTAGATCTATATTTGAAGGTACTTGGTGCCCCGAATGTTATTTAAATAAGGAGGGATATTTAAAAGAGATCCAAGATATAGCTGATTCTCGCGGTGGCAAATGCTTATCTAAAGAATATTTAAATGCCCATACTCATCTAAAGTTCCAGTGTGAATTAAATCATATTTGGATGGCGAAACCAAACAGCATAAAAAATGGGACATGGTGTCCAAAATGTTTCAATAAAAAAGAGTTCTATCTTAACGAAATAAAAGAGATTGCTAAAAAGAATGGAGGTATATGTTTATCTCTTGAATATATCAACAATAAAACTAAATTGAAATTTCTATGTGCTTATGGACATGAATGGTGGACCCGACCAAAAAACATAAAAGAGGGAACATGATGTCCCCATTGTTATCACAGCTAATTTTAATAATTATTTAATTAAGAATAAATCTAGATTTTATTTAACTTTTTTAGATAAAATAAAACTTTTATTATAATATTTAATACTTTAATACAAACAGATATCATATTAAAAATTATAGGTGTTGAAAATAGCAAGATATGAAATTCGTATAGCAGGGTTTGGCGGTCAAAATTTGTGAGAAATCCTCCAAATGATTAGGGAGTCATAACTCTGAGTAAGATGATAATAACAGCAGCATCTTTTTATGAAGATTTAGCAGCTACACAAACAGAAGCTTATAGTGCCGCGGCTAGAAAACTATATATATAATATAGATTGGTCAAGGGCGGAAAATGTTGGGCGGAAGTTGTAGTAGATTTAGACAGAGATCAAGACTTAATCGATTATCCTAAAGCATTAGAACCATATGATTTTTTGATTATTCTTTCTGATGAAGCTGCTTCCGAGGTTAAAAAAAATCACCTTAAAAAGGGTGATAATACGGGATATCTATTATGGGATTCTGCCGCGATAGGGAAATTTAGAACAGCAAAAAGAGTTAAATCATTAGCACTTCCTGTACAGAAAATATCTTTAGAAAAATTTGGCAAAACAGTTTTCGGAAATAGTATTCTTTTTGGAGTCTTTACAGCAATAGCTCAAATATTTTCAGAAGAATCCGCGATCGAAACAATCAAAAAGTTTGTCCCGAAAAATACACTTGAAATAAATTTGGAAGCTTTTGAACTGGGAAAAAAGGAAGGAATTGAATTTTTAAATAAATTAAAAGAAGAGGATTAGATAAAATGTTTAACAAAATTCAAAAAGGTTGGAAAGAGCTCAAGGAAGAAGTAATTGATTCAGGAAGATGTGTATTTTGTGGCGGATGTGGAGCATTTTGCGCGAATATTAAGTTTGATAAAGAAAATGAGATTCCATATGATGATGGTTCTTGTGAGGAAATGAATACTTGTAGAGATGGATATGGATTATGTTATAATGTCTGTCCAAAGACTGGAATTGATGATATACCCCTTGAATTGCTGGATAAATGGGTTTTCGGAAAAGAGAAAAAAAGGATCCTCGGCGATTATATTGATATAAAGTCAGTGAGATTAGGCGATAGCCTTAAACAAAAAATTGGAAGTGTTGATGCAGGTGTAATTTCGGGATTATTAATGAGTGCGATGGAAGAGAATCAAATTGATTGTGCTATTATCAATGAAAATGACGAAAAATACAGACCCGAACCGAAAATAATTAAGGAGGTTAATCAAATAAAAAAGTCTGTGGGATATAAACCAAGTCAAGCACCAACTCTCTCGCTTATAGGAGAGGCTATCAATGATGGATGCACAGACATCGCTGTTGTAGGAACTCCATGTCAAATTCAAGGATTACGTAAACTCCAAAATCATCCTCGATTTGATTTTGAAGCTTACGATTTAGTTTCTTTAGCAATCGGTACATTTTGCTTTGGAACGTTTCATAATCGCGAATTGTTGAACGTACTGGAAAGATATAATGTAGATCCCAACGAAATATCTAAAGTAGAAAAGGATAAATCCAATTTCAAGTTAGAATTCACAACTAATTCTGCTAGAACGGGGGTTCCTCTGAATGATTTATACAGTTCATCAATAAGAAATGCATGTTTTTCTTGTTCTGATTATACCGCATCCTTTGCGGACATTTCTATTGGAAATGAAGGAAGTGAAGAAGGATGGCACACAGTAATTATTAGAACTGAAAGAGGACAAGAAATCTTTGATTTAGCTAAAGAAGAAGGGTATTTAGAAACTCAAGAGATAAATAAGGATAATAAGGAAATTGTCTTGGATATTACCAGACGGAAGATTGATATAGCAGAGATTGAAAAAATTGATGAACATTCACCAGAAATTAGAAGCTTTTGGATTAGGAACGCTCGGATCACAAAGGCATATCAACCAGGAAACTTTGTAATTCTCTGGCTCCCCGATTATGATTTTCTTCCAATGTCCATTTCTAAGATTGATGGAAATCTCTTAGAAATTACAGTTCAAAAGATTGGACCTGGCACAGAACAACTTTTTGAATTAGGTGTTGGAGATAAAATAGGGATTCGAGGACCATTTGGAAACACATGGAATTATGAAGACGCATCCAATATCCTAGTTGTTGGTGGAGGGATGGGAATCGCAGCGGTAACAAGCTTAATTAAACCATTAAAGCGAAATAAGAAAGATGTATTTGTTGCGATTGGTGCGAAGAATAAAGCCTCTTTAATCTTCGAAGAGAGATTGAAGGATTTAATACCCGATACTTTATGTACAACCGATGATGGTTCTTTAGGAAGAAAATGTTATGTTACTGACCCTATCGAAGAAATAGTAGAAGAGAAAAACATCGATCTCATTCTAACCTGTGGTCCAGAAGTGATGATGAAGCGTGTTTTAGAAATAGCTGAATCTAAAGGTATAGAATTACAAGCTTCTCTAGAGAGAAAGATGAAGTGCGGAGTAGGATTATGCGGATCTTGTTGTATTGGTGAGGAGAATAAAACAACTGTCTGTAAGGATGGACCAATCTTTGATTTAAATCAATTGAAATCCTTTCCCCAATTTGGGAAGTATGAAAAATAAGGACTTAAACAACTATTATTATTTTTTATTTATAATTTATACTTTTTGAATTTTAGAAGTTAAGAAGAATTCAATCTTCAATTTGATAAAAAAGGATAATTGTTAGTTATTTCTCGGGTATTTCATTTTCACAAGGTACATCAACTTGACATAAACCGCATGCATAGATGTTTATTCCGAAATCCTTGTTTATAATAGGAATGGAACTCATTACATGTTCAGAACAAATTTGTTTATCATGGCCATTTTCAAAATCTATAGCATTAACAGGACACCGTTCAATACATCTTCCACAACTAGTACAATATTCATAGGGATCGTCTGGTCGCTTGTTTTTGTCAGAAGGTAATTCTTCGTTGATTATAATACTTCCACAGCGCATTGCTATACCTTTACGATTAATAAAGCCATCAGATAATCCAAATGAGCCCAATCCCGCCGCATATGCCATATGTCTATGACTCCATGTAGAAGCCCAAACTCCTTTTTCATGCTTTCTATTAACCTTAAAAAGAAATCTTTCATTTGCTGGAGCGAGGGCTACTAAACCTTTCTTAGATATAATTTGGACTAAATGCTTCTGTAATTTGCGATTTGCTTCTTCCCCATAAAGGCGAGTATGAGCCCATCTCTCAGAAGGCCATTTTTGTGAATATTCAAAATTTTCTAATTTTGTTTCTTTACTTATAGGGAGAATAAAGGCTATTACTGACACTTTCTCACTATCAGGTTCAATTTTCTTTTTTTCACAATACTTTTTAAATGCTTCTTGGGGTGTTAAATGAAAAGTGCCTATCACTTCCTTATATTTTTTAAATATTGGATCATCACCACTCACGAATCCGACCAAACATGATGGTTCAAATATGTAAGAATAATCGGTTTGGATTTTATTCGAATCCTCTTCTTCTAAAAATCTATCAATCTCCTCTTTGATCCACGCTTTCTTTATTATATTTTCATTCATTTCTATCCCATAGCTACAATTTTAATGATTATTCTAAAATAATGAAAATTATTTTTGAACTAAGTTGCTTGTATTGTTGAAATAACGATAATTATTCTTTTTTGAGAGGGTACCCCCCAAATTCTTTTACGGTCTCTATCATCCATCTTAATCTTTCTACAGAGATTTCAGGATGGAAATTTGCAGGAGAGATCATAGCTCCACCATCAGGTCCGAGTGCATCGATGGCATTTTTAGTTGCATTGACAACCTCCTCTTTTTCTGCTTTAACTAAAATGTGACGAGTATCAATATTACCAGATAAGCAGATTTTATCTCCAACCTTCTTTTTTGTTAAATAAGGATCAACCCAGGGAGGTTCTAAGCACTGTAATCCGTCAAATCCGGATTCCACAATAAAATCTAAAAGACTTGTTACATCTCCATCGGTGTGTAAAATATATTTGCATCCCCATTCATGTAGCTGTTCTGCTACTTCTTGATACCTGGGAAGTAAATATTTATCAAAATATTTTGGATTAATCATTGGTCCTCGACTATGAGCGATATCACCACCTTCGAGGAATATTTTCGCTCCGCATTCCTTGTATGCTTTAAATGTAGCTAATGTAAAATCAGTAGTGAACCTAAACCGTTCTTCAATAAGTTTGGGATCGTTTTTCAATGCTCGAGCAAAACTCGCCATTCCCATTCCTTGCCATACAGGGGGAAAAATAGACGTTAATGCATTCTGAGCTACAATACAGATATCATCTTTTATATCTCTACACTTACGTAATACTCCTTTATAAAATTTTTTTGCCTTCCGATATTCCTCCTTCAAGTCTGGTTTAGGATAAGCTTCCCAAGCTTCTCTATCTTTGATATAACCCCCATAATAATCTGGATAAGGATTTCCATCAATATTTCTCACTTTATGACGCTTACCAAAAATATCGGTCATTTCTTCAATACTCTCTAGTATAAATGGAATATATTGCACACCTACTCCATCAAATCCTAATTTATGCCCTGCTCTTACGGTTTTTGCAAAAAATCCTATTTGAATATCATCAAGAATAGCATTTATTTTCTCTACCCATGTATCTGGAAATTTTTCCGACATATCTTCAAAAACATCAAAAGCAGAACTTTCTGGTGCTCCTAAGATTTTATCAGCTACATTCCCGTCAAGATTGATAGTATGAATCGGTAATCTGTCTGGTTTTTCTAAATTTAATGCTGTCCACATTCTTTCAAAACTATTCATAGTAAGATTTATTCATGATAGTATATAATCATTTCTGAGTTTAAGAAAAATCAAAAAACTGGAAAACTAGATTATTTTAAAATAAAGGAAAAGAATCTACTCTTGCTATATATCAAGTTTTAAAACTTATGGAGAAAAGAAACCTAATAAAAAGTGCTGGACAAGAAAAATCCCAGGGTCGTATTCGTAAATTATATAAGATTACGAAAAAGGGACTAAGTGAAGCAGTAAGTATGCTAAATATTTTCGGTAATCTTAACAAGGTAATATTACCAGCATCAAAAGCATTTCAGCATTTTATTGATAAACACCTTCAAAATCATATTTTTATTGCTTTTCAGATAATGAAAGACTTATATCCAATGCTTCTTCCCCTTCTTCAACAAAATTTAATAACCCCGGAGACTATTCAGAACTATAAAATTGATAAGAATCAACTTGATTTATTTCGTTATCTTTTAATAAAAAATTGAAAAAATATCAAAAAAAAATTGAAAATACACTAGCGAAATTAGAATCGATATAACCTCTTAATTCATTCAATAGGTTTTTACTATTTTAACTCCTTATTTCTTTAAGTTGATCGATAAAAAAATATTGAAGGGAATTTTGTTTGCGTCTGTTTCTATGATTCTTGTTAGTATTCAACCAATTATTGCTTTAGCAAGAGATCCAGCTATTGATGCATATTTTTTCGCGTCTATCACTTGCTTATATCAAGCGATATTCTTTCTACCAATAATGCTCTTACAAAGAAGGTCATTAAAGAAAAAATTAAATACAATTGAATCAGGTTCTAAAGATTATAATCAATTTTTCTCACTATTAAATGGATGGAAAACAAAGAAGATTATAATTGTTCTGATTTATATTGGATTTAATTTTGCTATCACTCAAGTTCTTTTCTTCTTCGCTTACGATTTAGCAGGCGCTATTAACGGTTCACTTAGTCAGAAAACAACTATTTTGTTTGCATTACTATTTGGTTTTCTTCTTAATCATGAGAGGGTTAATTTCAAACAAATAATTTTTTCTAGTCTTCTAATATTTGGAGTCATATTAGCGACCACTCAAGGGCAATTTAATTTATTAGAAATTAATATCGGTGTTATTTTAATGATAATAGTATCCATGTTATGGATGCTGGCTCACGCAATAATTAAACCAACTTTAAAAGAGAATCAACTTATTTCCTCACAAATAGTATTTATTAGAAATCTATTGAATGCTCTAATTTTAATCTCTACTTATATCATATTATTTCCAACTACGAATTTCTCATTATTAATTAATCCCGCGAATCAATTTTTCTTTATTTTCATGTCAATTAATTATAGCATAGATCTATTCTGTTGGTATCTGAGTTTAAAATACTTAGATGTATCTAAAGCAACAATAATTATAGCTCCAACTCCAATATTAACAGCGATTATATCCACGATTCTTTTTGGTGAATTATTTACACTTTGGCATTTATTAGGTACAATAATAATAGTTATTTCTATTATTATCATTATGTGGGAAAAGGGGGAAAAACAAGAGAAGAATAAATGATTTCAATGATATAAGAATATAGGATTTAATATAAAACCGATTTTCGAGAATTTAAAATCACTTTTTTGGATTCTTCTGTCTCCAAGAGAGTAAATCTTTGAAGTCAGAACTTTTAAAAATCTTAAGATACGCATCTTCTAAATCGTCGGCGTTCTTTAAATCGATAATTTCCTGTGTTGTACCTTCTAATTCTAATATTCCATTTTTAATAATCCCAATTCTATTACATAACTCCTCTGCAACATCTAACAAATGTGTACAAATAAAAATTGTTTTATTAGCTTTTTCTGATAAAATTTGAATAAGATCTTTAACCATCTTTGAGCCAACTGGATCTAAGTTAGATGTTGGTTCATCTAAAAAGATAATTTCT
>WJIN01000060.1 GCA_014730295.1 Promethearchaeota archaeon
AACTAAATTATACTAATTTATTTATTTTAGGAGGAGGCGGAATTCTAAAAGATTATGGGAAAAACTCTAGGTCTTTACATAATTGGTTAAAAATTTTAAAGATTGCAGTAATTTTAAATAAAAAAACAATATTACTTTGTGTTGGTGTTGATAACATTACATATGATGCATCGAAGAAATTTATTAAAGATCTTTTAAACCAAGTAAATATTATATCTGTGAGAGACAATTATTCAAAAAATTTACTAAAGAATATTGGAGTCAGTTCAAAAATATATGTAATACCCGATCCCGTAATTCTATTATCTTCTGAGTTTAAAAAATTCAAGGTTAATGAAAATGAATCTAAAAAAGTAATAATTTGCGTAAGACACTGGTATGAAAAAGGTTTTTACATACAAAACGAAGGATTGAATGAAAATTTTATAAATACGATTAGTAGGTTTGCGGATTTTATTATAAAAAACTATAATCTTAAAGTTATGTTTCTACCAATGCGGATAGAACAACATGATGATGACAGATTAATTGCTAGAGAAATTTTAAGAAGAATGAAATATCAGGATAACTGTATTTTAATAAATAAAGTACCCACAGTTGAAGAATTTTATACTTTTTTAAAAGAATGTAAATTTCTTGTAGGTATGAGATTACATTCTCTTATATTTGCTGCTTCATTTGGTGTTCCAATTATTGGACTTGAGTACATGACTAAAATTAAATCTTTTATGGAGAGTATTAATCAAGAAGCTTTTTCTTATAGTTTGGAGAAACTAGATTTTTCTGATTTGATTAAATCAACAGAAAAGATATTAATAAATTTAGAAGCACATTCAAAAATAATACTTGAACATGTTTCGAAATTAAAAACTAAGTCTGAACTCTTTTTTGATTTCCTAACAAAATATCTCAATAATAATTATTAATCAAGCAATCTTATTTATGATTCCAATTTATAAATTTAAATTAATTCTAATTAATGGATTATATTTCTAATATTTCCAATAATTTATTATCTAATTCTATATCATTTAGTCTTAATTTTAAGAGATTCGTGCCATAAGAAATCCCATTAGATAACGTTGGTAATTTTAAAACATTCTTATAAAAATACCAATAAGAATACCTAATGATATTTTTGTAAAATATATCAAAATCCTTATGAAATAATTCAATAGTTTTTCTAACATTCTCCAAATGTTTGAAATATTCCTTTTTATTCGAAACAGTAAAATTACCTCCATTAACACTAAACCTCCCTTTATATCCCCCCAATAAAGTAGGAATTTTCAAAAATGGCATCTCTAATGCTAATATTCCATCATACACAATCCCAAAATCGACATAATCTTTTAGAAACTTGTAAGTATTAATTTTGCTATCTGATGGTATTATTTTTAAATTCTTAATACACTTAATATCTATTTTTTTTTCCATTATATTTTGGATTTGTGGAGAGTTTTTAAAAATAGTTGTTTCAGCGGGATGGAATTTGAGAAATATTTGAATTCCTTTATTATCTTTGAGAAAATTGATTGTTTCGGTCAACCATTCAATAATACCTTTAAAAATTTTGTGTCTATCTTCGATATTTCCATCCCATATAAGATTTGGAAAGATCCCTATATTACATTTCATCAAATCTTTTTTGAATTCAAATTTTTTTATATCTCCATTGTAATATATTAAAGTGTCTTTAGTAGAATGATAAATTCTAGACTTAAATATTCTTTTTACTTTCTCTTCCATTTCATTTGTTACTTCTCTATTTTTATATTTTTTCCAAAATGTTGACCTTGAAAGCGTTTGTACTTTCGCATCAGTGAAATAGATATCATGTGGATTTATAGTATGACTGTGTTTTCCAGCATAAACAAAACTTTTTGAATTGTTTTCTCTCATATAATCATAAGCAGGTCCCCAAGTTGAATAAATACCATGAGATGTAATAAAGTAGTCAGGATTAATATGATTAAGAATGAAATTTCCAACATTATAGCTTAAAAGAGCATTTTGTAATGATAATAAGTAGTAATATTTAACGTATTTATTATTGAAATCTAATTCACTTGTTTTAAAAAATCTTATAGTTGATGATTTTGCATATTTTTGAAGTTTTTCCAATATTTGAAAATTAGATATGAGATTATCTTTTGAGATAATATCACTATAATAAACATATCTAAGATTTTTGTCGATGTATACTTTCTTTGCTCTTTTTAAAAGTATATTTTTCAAAAATTTATTAATAAATTGAAATCGATTCCTGGAAGTATAGTAATATGGATTTAAACTTTTTTGAATAAAATTTTCATTCTTATGGAAATGATCGTATTGATATGTATCCCAATGATTCAAAATCCCATCATCTAATAGAATTATTACTTTAGCTCCGTTTAATGCAAGTATTTTTCCTAAAAATAATTCTCGGTCAAAAATGTTTCTAAAGGATCGAATTGTATTGAAAATAAATATTTTGTTGATTATATTCGTCCTATTTGAATTCATAAATAAATTTCTAAGATAATTATATTCTTTAAGAGATTCAAATAATTTAATTATATTTTTTACGTAATCCAATTTATCCTTTGTCAAAATAAATCCCTAATCTGGTATATATAATTTATCATTCATTTTTAAAAAAGATCTTTTTTTTTATTTCAAATTGATATTATTCCTAAGAATAAATACCTTGTGGGGTTTTCAAATATTAATGAAATTTAATAAAAATTAGATACTATATTCCTTTAATATTGATGAAAGATAATCTTAGATTGAAATGTCCAAAATAAAAATATTAATGATTCCAGATTATCGAAGAGTTAATCCATACCAAAAACTTCTTTCAGATTCAATATTCCAATCGGATATCAATGTTCTATTTCCAAAAAAACGTTACATATTTTTTCCATTGCTAAGAAATCTTATGAAATATAACTTTAATATACTACATCTTCATTGGATTCATGAGTTTGCTGGATTTCGTTTTAGGTTTAGTTTGATAACCTTATTGAAATCCATATCATTTTTGATAGACTTAGTTATAACAAGATTGATTTTCAGATATAAAATCGTATGGACAATTCATAATATAGTATCTCATGATTTAAAGCATCCATTTTTAGAAAAAACTATTAGAAAGATATTTTTCAAATTTACTGATTCTATTATTGTCCATTGTAGAAAGGCTAAGGAGATTTTAAATTATATATATCAATTAGAAAAAAAAATTTGGGTTATTCCACATGGAAATTATATTGATAGTTATAAAAATGATATTTCTAAGATGAAAGCTAGGAAAAGGTTGAAACTAGACATGAATGATTTTGTTTATTTGTTTTTTGGAAGAATAAAACCTTATAAAGGAGTGATATCATTAATTAGAGAATTTAAATCATTAAAATTTGATAGGAGGAATAAATTATTAATTATTGGAAAACCAAATAGTAATGAGATTAAATCAAATATCTTGAATGAGATTGGTAATTCAGATAATATCTTTTATAATTTTAATTATATTAAAAATGAGGATGTGCAAATTTTTATGAATTCCTCTGATATAGTTGTTCTTCCATATAAAAAGATCTTAACTTCTGGTGAAGTTATACTAGCACTCAGTTTTGGTAAAACCATTATTACACCAAAGTTAGGTTGTATTCCTGATCTACTGGACGAAAATAGCGCTTTTCTTTATAACCCAAAGAACAAGAATGCATTAAGAAATATTATTTCTAAGGTTAATAAAAATAGAGAAAAAATAGTTGAAATGGAAAATTATAATAAAGAATTGGTCAAAAAATATGATTGGGAAAAGATCGCGAATAAATATGTAGTTTTATATAAAAGTTTAAATTATGAACATATTCTGCATTAATTGTTAAATTATTTTAATACTATTGAAAGATGTCACAAATTTTTAAATATAATTTGAAAAGAGATTTTCTAAGTATAGTAATTCCCGTTTATAATGACCCTGAAGGTTTAATAGATACTATAAGTTCCCTTCTAAATCAGACTTTGGATAGAAACAAATATGAAATAATTGTTGCTAATGATGGTGATATCGAAGATATATCACAAATATGCAACCAATTTAATATAAAAACGGTTAGTCTTAATCCAAAAAAAGGATCATATAGCGCTAGAAACAAAGCACTGTATTATGCTAAGGGGGAATATATATTATTTATCGATGCAGATATTAAAGTCCCAAAAGAATTCCTAAAAATTGGAATAGATTTATTGAAAAATTATGATTATATTGGAGGACAAGTATTAATTGACAAAAGTAAGATAGAAACCATCACTCATTATTTTGAGTACTTATGTAGCTTTAATATAAAAAAGAACTTAGTCAAGGATCACTTTATTCCAACAGCATACTTATTTATTGATAGAAATATATTAATGACATTGGGAAATTTTGATGGAAGATTACGATCTGGAGGTGATTTGGAATTTGGAAACCGTGTTTTTGATTCAAGAAGGTTTAAGATGCATTACTCTAAAAAAATATATGCAATCCATCCTCCAAAAGGTTTAAAAGCCCTTATTAGAAAACATATAAGAATCACTACTGGATCCCTAGTTTTAGCTAATATGTATCCAAAAAGATTTTCATATCTAAGATTTGGGTTAATAAAACTTATTAAGATACTTATAGCTCCCACATTCTGGGTTATAAAATCGAATAGACCGATTAATGCACCTATTAGAATAAAATTGGTATTCTGGGCTATTGGTTTTGGTTTAATCAATTTCTATAATACGCTTTCAAAAATTTCTCCTCAATAAATTATGCTAACTAAATATTATTACATCTTTTCATCTCTTGATAAAAAAATCAGTTCAATATCTCCATAAGATTATTTAGAAAACGTTTTTGATTATGAATCTTATTCTATGTTATTTCAGTCTCAAGAGAATGTCACTAAATAATTCTTATCAAATATATATAGTGTGAAGATGCTCATCTGTGATTTATTATGAGAGTTCTAGGAGAATAATACTTTTTTATTTAGAAAAATCAATTAATTCTTATGAACCTATGATTAAATAGATATATAAGTATCCGTATATCTGAAGCTCTATTCTTACTTTTTTCACTATTATAAAACTTTTATAAAGTAATATTATCACTGCAAAATCACTTTTAAAGATCCTTATCTTTTTAAGTTAGCAATGAAAATACATCAGAAAATTTTCCCGTTCTCTTTAACAATCTGGATTCATTGTAAATTGAATTTAATATAAATAATTTTCAAATAATTCTTATCATTTATGTAAAATTAAAATATAAGAAGATTTCCTTCATGTGTTTAAGCGAAGTGGAATGTAAGATGGTAATTAGGTTTTGTCAGATCTAATAAGAATGCTTAAAATCGTAAATTTTTAAAATAAATATCTTTTCTAACATTTCTTACTCGAATTTTATCTCATCTGGCGTAATAAAAATAAGAAAAAGAGATTGCATACAAAATTCAGTGATTTGAAAATAAAATTCTGAAAAACTTTTAAAATCCATTTCTAGTTAAGAAGGTTATTCAGTCCACCTACCACTCCTTTATTTCCAGTGAAAGCATAGTATTAACAGAATAGGGTTTAAAGGGAGCCGATCCCTTATTCTAAATATGCCAGTAAGTAAAATAGAAGGAGATCTGGCTCCCAATTTTATAAAACAAACCACACTTAATAAATTTTGTCCTTCAATACCCGAACCCGAAGTTCCAAGCGTGGAAAGGGAACTTAATCAAGAGAAGGCACATGAGTTCGACAATCAATACTCGATTCGATTGGAATTGGATGGAACGGTCGAGATTGAAGAGACACATTGTTATAATTGTCATCGTAGACTGGTTTACAATGGATATAATGAAAGAATTGCGTTCTTAGATAAAGGACTCGGGAGATATGAGTTTCGGCTCCATCGGAAGCGATGTCCAGTGTGCGGTGAAATTAACCCTGATTATTCAGCATTCTTTCCTAAGTACGGAACATATCATGAGAACTATAAACGACGTGCTCGTCAGAATTATATGGAGGAATTGATGCCTTCCCAAATTGCAAAAGTATTCCAAGTAGACTTTGACCTCAAAATTGCCAGATCTACGATAGTTTATTGGATCAATGAGATTCAAGAGGAAATAAGATATCTATTAGCTACCACACCAATCCCTTCAAGCGGATACTGGGGATATGACGAAATCCATCTCCGTATCAGCGGCGAACGGATGTATGCCATCGATACTATTGATGTGAATACGGGCTTTGTGCCAATAGCAAGAATCTCCTCGGAAATGGGACGCGATGCGGGACGAGAGGTGCTTATGGAGGGTAGAAAAAACCTATAGCTCAAAATCGAAGGTATCATCAAAGATATGACGACAAACTTAGGTGGTTTGTTTCGCACCCAAAGCTTTAAGCATATATTCCTCCAAAATTGCCTCACTCATGTCAAATGGGCGGTTTCCCGGCATGTAAAAGCGTTTGCGGGCTTATCTGTCCATTCGAAAAAACCGATTCCCCCAGAATGGAGATGGCTCCTTGCAAGGTTTTATCGCGTTATTGATTCGAAGCATGAAACGGACGC
>WJIN01000478.1 GCA_014730295.1 Promethearchaeota archaeon
TTGAGAGATAAATCGCTCCAATAAGGCTAATAATCATTATTTGAGAGATGATTATCAGTATTGGAGAGCCTGGGATTCCTTGCGTTCCATTATTTGTGGTACCTTCTGCTTCAGTTGTAAAAGAGAATAGATTGGAAGTTGTATTAACCAATCCGTCAGAAACATTAACGAACCATTGATATTGAGTGCTATAATTTAATCCACTCCATATAAATACCGCGTTTCCCGGTCCACCTGTCGATACGGTACCCGTTCCAAGTAAAATGGGAGTTCCCGTTGTATTATCAAAGAAATACACTGTTAAATCTTGACCGTCTGCATCGTATCCAGTTATTTGAATTGTTGGATTGACAGATATACTTGAAGTGCTGTCTAAAGGGGTTGGATTAGCGATGACTGGAGGAGTATTTTGTGAAGTTGTAAAAGACCATAGATCCGATGTCACATTTGTAATTCCATCAGAAATATTAACAAACCATTTATATTCCGTATCAAGTGTTAATCCACTCCATCCAAATGACGCATTTCCCGGTCCACCCGCAGATACTGTATCAGTTCCAAGCAAAACGGGAGTTTCTGTCGAATTATCATAGAAATACGCAATCAAATCTTGATTATTCATATCGGAGATGGTGACTTGTAGAGTAGGATTAACTTCAATATCTGTTCCACCATTCAAGGGATTATGAGATCCTATTGTAGGGATATAATTTATAAAGTGTACTTTTGAATAGATTCCTCCTAAATCTCCATCTTGATTAGAACTATGCCAAGAAGTCGCAATTCTATCTTCAGAAAGAGAACATATGGACGGATTATATTGAGCATCGGTTGTATTCGTGTTTATTCGAAATTCTGCGGTCATATTTGTACCACTAGTAGCATTAAAAATATTTGCAAAAATACCATATCCATCTCCATCTTGTCCATAACTCTCCCAGGCAATAGCGAACTTATCTTCAGTCAGGGCACTTATAGAGGAATCCGTTTGCCAATTAGTTGTATAATTATTTATACGGAACTCTGGAGTAATATTCGTCCCTGTTGTAGTATTAAATACAGCTGCATAGACACCACCTTGATCACCATCTTGTGAATAGCTGTCCCATGAAACTATTATTTTATCCTCAGAAAGAGCGCAGAGAGAGGGAAATTGTTGAGCGTTTGTAATATACTCATTTACTCGAAATTCAGCGGTCATATTCATACCGGTAGTGGCGTTAAATACAGATGCATAGATATTATCCACAGAACCATCTTGATCGTAGCTCTGCCAAGCAGCAGCGAACTTATCCTCAGAAAGAGCGCAGAGAGAGGGAAATTGTTGAGCGTTTGTAATATACTCATTTACTCGAAATTCAGCGGTCATGTTCATACCAGTAGTGGCGTTAAACACACTTGCATAAATACCTTCCAAGTCTCCATCTTGTCCATCACTCTGCCAAGCAACAGCGAACTTATCTTCTGAAAGCGCGCAAATTGAAGGTCTCTGTTGATCATTAGTCGTGATATAATTCACTCGAAATTCTGAAGTTATTGTTGTACCGGTTGTAGCATTAAATACTCCAGCGTAAACTCCATCTCCACTTCCATCTTGAACATCACTCTGCCAAGCAATCGCAAATTTATCCTCTGAAAGCGCACAAATTGAGGGATACCTTTGATTATAATTAGTGTAGCTATTTACTTGGATTTCCTTTGTTATATTTAACCCAGTCGTAGCATTAAAAACGCATGCATAAATTCCATTTACATCGCCATCTTGTCCATCACTCTGCCAAGCAATCGCAAATTTATCCTCTGAAAGTGCGCAAATTTTTGGATTTGTCTGAGTATCATTTGTATAATCATTCACCTTAAATTCTTCTTGCTCAATTAGTATTTCAAAAGGAGTTCCGGCTGTTTTTACCATATGAGGTTGTTCTGATTGGTTTCTAATTATTAAATTCATTCCCAAAAATGAGAGGGAAAGAAATAGAATAAAGATAATACCAATAAAAAATTTTTTTTTCATTTTTCAAACATTAGTTTTTAGAATTTTATATTAGATTATCGCTAAATATAATGAGCTATAAATGAGAGGAAGATATAAAAGGTTTGTTATCAGATAAATTTGACAAAAATGTATTAATCACTTTACTACAAAAATCGATAGAGAAATAGATAATAGTGGATTTTTAAAAATTCTCTAATCAAAGTAATTTTTGAGTTGAGTTTAGATTAATCAATGGGTTTTTTAAAGAAAAATAAGACAGAGCTTAAGATAAATTCATTTTTTCGTTGTTGAGTATCCATTTAAGCACAACTCCTAACAACAAAATTTTCTGATTATCAAGTCCATGACCGCAATCTTCTAATAATAGAGCATGTTCCTCGGGTATTTTCGATTGTTTTTTATTCAACTCAAACGTTGCATCAGGAGGAAAGATACTGTCTTGCTTACCATGAATCAAATATACTCGGTTTTCATTATATTCGAGATCGCTTTTTAAATAGTATTTTGCAGCCATTTTAAAAGATGCTCTATTTTTTCCCTTTCCCATGACTCTTTTTACAAACCATCCAGACGAGGGAAATTTGAAATTAGTATTTAGAATACTATCAACATCATGTAATGTACTGATTGCGATAACCATTGCAACCCTTTTATCCTCGTATGCCTTAGTTAATACCGATGTACCACCCATGGATGTCCCAATGCAACATATTGAGCCTTCTTTAGTATCCTTAAACGAGCAAATTGAATCCAAGATTGAACCAACATCATTATAAA
>WJIN01000061.1 GCA_014730295.1 Promethearchaeota archaeon
CGCCTAATAATAAGTTTTGCATAAAAGCACCCATAGCTTGTATATCCTTGACTCTGTTATAGCCTTTTTCAAGGTTAAGGAAGACAACAATATTTGCATATGCACTTTCAATAATTCCCCCATATTTCGTAGTTTCGGCGAGCATCTTCTTGACGGTTGGTTGTATTACAACGCAGATCTCCCAAGGTTGATTATTAAGACCAGAAGGTGCCCATCGTCCACAATCCAGTACTTCTTTTATTTTATCTTGTTCTATTTTTTGATATATAAAGTTCCTGGTACTTTTTCGGGTTTTTATAAAATCTAAATATTCATCAATATCTTTTACCATAGATTAAAGTCATGTTGAGAACTTATAAAAATTTTCTTATGCTAAAAAAACACTTTTTAAGACGTGTCATTTGAAATTGTAAAGAAAGAATAGAGGAAAAATTAATAAGATATTGTTTTAAAATGGATTAATATGTTGTTATAAATCACTTTTTTAATACAGAAATCATACAATGTGTAATGTTCAATTATGACAGACATAAAAAAAAAAATTGAAGATAAATGGTGGCAAAAAACCATCGTCTATCAAATTTATCCTCGATCTTTTAAAGATAGTTCAGGAAATGGTATTGGAGATATTCGAGGAATTATTAACAAAATCGATTATTTAGAAGATTTGGGAGTTGAAACTATTTGGTTTAGTCCATTTTTTAGATCTCCTCAATTTGATCACGGATATGATGTCTCAAATTTTCTAGAAATTGACCCCGAATATGGTTCTATGAACGATTTTGATGAATTACGTGATGAACTCCATAAAAGAAATATGAAAATACTATTGGATTTGGTACTTAATCATACATCTTCCCAACATCCATGGTTTTTGGAATCGGCATCGAGTCGAGACAATGAAAAAAGAGATTGGTATATTTGGCGGAATGGTCAAAAACCTGAAGGAAAAAAGCCCCCTAACAACTGGAAATCTATGACGGGAGGTCCAGCATGGAAATATTATGACAATACAGATCAATGGGTTTATTTTCATTTCCTCCCTTTTCAACCAGATCTGAATTATAGAAATCCAGAAGTTAAAAAGAAAATGTTTGAAATTGTTCGCTTTTGGTTAGATAAAGGCGTGGATGGATTTCGATTGGATATATTCCAAACATTATACGAGAATGAGGAGCTAAGAGATAATCCATTTACTCTTCAATTATTGCCATCAGACGACTCTGAGTCTTCATTCTTTCAAAATCATTTTTTTGATGTGCATCTACCAGAAACATTTCAGTTCGCAACAGATTTGAGAAGCTTAATCGATAAATATGACAACCCTAAGCGATTTTTAGTTGGAGAAATAAATAGCAATATGAATATCGTGAAGTCTTATTATGGAACGAACAATGATGGTTTAAATTTGGCATTTCTTTTTCAATTTACCTCTACTTCATTCAATGCTAAAAAATTTGGAGACATTATTAAAAAAATCGAGAATAAATTTCCCTATCCATATACACCCACCTATGTTCTCGGAAATCATGATCGGATGAGGTATATTACTAAATTTAGAAATGATAGAGTAAAAGCCAGACTTTTAGCAACTTTACAATTAACTTTGAGAGGTGTTCCGTTTATTTATTATGGAGAAGAAATAGGTATGCAAAATGTAAAATTTAAATTAAGTGAGAGTGAAGATCCCATTGGACGGAAGTTTTGGTGGTTACCTATTTCTCAAATAATAAGTATGGGTTTTTCTTTAACTCGTGATGGATGTCGAACACCCATGCAGTGGGATAATTCCACACATGCGGGATTTACTCCAAATGAGAATGCTGAACCATGGCTAAGAATTCCTAAAAATTATAACCAAATAAACGTAATTAATGAGGAAAATAATCCGGAATCCTTATTAAATTGCTATAAAAGTCTCTTAAATATACGTAAAAAAAATTCCTCATTACAGATTGGGTCTTTAGACTTTATAGAGTTGAAAAGTGAAAACAAAGGTTGCTTAGCATATCAGAGGATATTCCAAAACCAAATTATTAGAATCTATTTGAACTTTACAAAAAAGCAGAAAATGATTGAATTTCCCTATGAAAATTTCGAGTTATTATTTTCCACATTTCCCAACAGAACAAAAGTGAAATCTAAGAAACAAGATAAATACTTCCTCCTAAAAGGATTTGAAGGAATAATTATACAGATAAAATAAAAAAGTCTATTACTTCAAGAACATTGATTCGAAATTAGTTTCTTTTCTTTTAACTGACTGCGAAAGAAGTCCCCTCCATTTATGGAGGGGATGAATTTTGCGGAGCATCCACGTTTTTTATATGGTGGTTGAGAGGACTCGCTTCATAAATCACAAAATTAAAACACACCCTATTTTTAAATACCTACCTTACAACTTAGTATATATATAGACTTGCAAGGGGAATAGAAAGTGCAATTAACCCAGAAAATTCGGATATATCCCACGAATGAGCAACTGAGATTCTCAACCACTCACTGCAAAACACAGGTTCAGCGGGGAGATTTGTCCAATTCTTAACCTATTAGACACAGAAAATGGGTAAAAGAGTAATAAAAATTGATGAATCCTATACCACGCAGACTTGTGCGAAATGCGGGACATGAGTGAGGCGTGAGTTGTCCGAACGTGATATTACGTGCGATTGTGGTCACCGGATGGACAGAGACCTAAATTCCGCTATTAATATAATGGTAAAGTTTCTGAACTCCGACGAGCTATCGCATCAACCCTCTTTGAAGGAGGAATCGTTTCTCTGCAAAGGGAAAGGATTTTCTACGATACACAGCCCTAAGATATGCCCACCGGCCAACGCTTAGCGGACTCGTAGGAATCCCCGTCCTTTTAGGGCGGGGAGGCTTCAATTATTTCATAAAAGACTGAAAATGTAAAATATTTTATTTATAATTTTAGATTAAAAGATAATAAAATTCAATTCACATTTCCATCTTTGAGTTAAAGTTTTTAAATATAAAATTCCTCCCATTTTTCTCTATCTTAGTCAATGTAAGAATTTATTTTGTCCAAAATTTCGGGTAGTTACAAATGTCAGTGATTGGGTTTAAATCTTTCCGAGGCACCGACATATTAAAGTATTTTGAAATATTTGTTCCAGATAGCGATATAATTCTCCGCCCACTTCTGTACCTTGAGGAAACGGTGTTTAAAATA
>WJIN01000062.1 GCA_014730295.1 Promethearchaeota archaeon
AAGTATTCCTAAAGAAATTAATATGGCTGATGGAATCAAGAAGATTTCAAAAGGTCTCTCTAAGAAAAGGAGATCTAGAATAAACGTGAAAAAGGGAAAGGTCATGGAAATTGCAAGAGCTTTAGTGGTACCCAACTGTTTTTGAGATTTAAAATAAAAAGTGTCACCAATAACTTGACCGAATACGAAACTTATGATTAATATTATCCATAAAGTCCAAGGAAGCGAAAAAATCGTATTAAAAATACCAAGTATCAAAGAGGAAATAATGAATGTTATTAATCCGACTCCAGTTCTGAACATATTAATAAAAATAGGTGAAACATCATCCTCAACCTTGCGAAACATAGCATTAGATGAAACAAATGCTAAGTTTGATAAGACGGCAATTATTACTCCGATCATCTATTTTAATAAAAGCGAAATGGCTTATAATTTAAATGATCGAAATAAAATCTGATAAGAATAAATAATATCTAAAAAGATTATTAGAAACTCTTTATCCATTAATTAATTCAATAAAATCTCTGAATTTATTCAAAATTGAAATAAAGGATAAAAATAGAACGATTTATGATTATTTTTTTTCCGCTAATCTCAAGTATAATAATATAAGAACTCCAAGACCCATAACTCCAGTTATTAAGACTATTATTTGAAGTATTGTGCTTAAATAAATATCGGTGCTAAAGATTTCAAATAAAGCTGAAAATACATCAACTAAGCTGATAATGGTAAAAGCAAGGACGATTTTGTTAAGAGAATCATCCTTCTTCTCTTTCTGCCGTTGGAAAAGATCTTCAAGCGTGTCTTCAATCATGTCGAGTTTCGCTTCTAAAACTTCATACATATCATCTGTTAACCAGCGATCATTTAATTCCTTAAGCAGATTTCGCTTTTCCGTATCGAAGGTAATTTTCACATCTCTAAAGTTATCCAAAATTCTCTTCACGGTCAAATTAAAATCCCGAATTTCGTAGATATTTCTCTTAATACTTTTTAAATCTAACTCATCAATATGTAAGTTAAACCATGTAATTGCATTATCGACAATATCATCTAATAATTCCACGGATCTCCAATTTACCTGAGCAATTTCGATGATTCGTACATAATCATACGGTTGCATTTTAGTCTGAGAAAAGCCACTATCCATTTCTTTCGTGAAAATGATTGAATGTCCCCAGCCGAAATAAATATAGCGATTATCATAAATAGAGAAATCTTCTACATCCATTTTCTTCGATGGGGTTAAGAGAAATTTAAATGGCTCCCCTGGATTTTTTAAATTAAATAATTGATCATCATGAATATGATAAACCCTATGAGTCCATGGAAGGATATATTGAGCTTTATCCTCCTTACTGAAATCCCTTACATCGGGCATATGTTCCATATTAAAAATAGGCACATTTAACTTCTCCACACTATTGGTAAAATTTACGGCTATCTGATAGGATATTTCTTCAAAATATTGTTTATATAACAAATTTAATTGTTCTGAGATAGTTTCCAATTGAAGAATGGTGATACCTTCCCTACCTATTATTTCTACTTCAACACTACATTGAGCTACTCCAGAATAATGGATGTAAAATTTAATATTACTAAACTTTAATGGTTTAATTGGGATGTCTACTTGAATCTTTTCTTCAATGGGTAAAGAATTGGGATCTTCTGTATCACTTACTAAATACCCCATAATAAACGAGTCCTCTTTACTAACGGGTGCAAAGACTCCTTTGGATATTTTTAGTTTTTCTGCCGATTCTGTACCCCATTTCACTCTAAGCGTGTCATTTTTGAAATTGACTTCTAAATTATTCATTTCCTTAATGATTTCCCCGTGTAATTCTATATTTTCCTCATAACGGATTTCATCAATATTCAGGAAAATATATGTATTAAATGGACTGAAGAAATATTCGGTTATTTTATCAAACTTTAATTGATGTTCCAAAATAAATACTCACCATCGAAAGTGTATTTGCTTTTTACAACTTTGTGATTTACACTTTAGTAGAAGTGATAATTTAAAAAAATTTCTAAAATTTTCAAAATAGGTGCATAGGCTTTCTACGATATTAAATATTCATTTTGGATTTAAGATATTTTAGATGTTAATAAAATTTTTTTCAAATAAGTATAAATATTAATTCATTTATGAATTAGATACGATATTTAGGGAAAGAATTAGATGATTGAGATCGAAGATCATATATCTTAATTATTCTCAAAGAGTTAAGGGAAATGAATATGAATTCCAAGCAAATGTTCCGATATAAAATAGTTGTTGAAAATGCAAATGATTTGATTGTAATTTTGAATAAAAACTTGGAGAGAGAATTTATCAATGAAGATTCATATTATAAGCTCTTAGGCTATACCAAAAAAGACCTAATTGGAGCCAATATTATGGATATTATCCATCCAGAAGATAGAAAAGTTCTTTTGGGCGTAATTGGTACGTATGCAGAAGAGAAAAATTCCACCATTCAATTGAGAATTAAAAACTACAAGGGTAATTATATTTGGTTCGGGTTTAGAGCTAATCCCTTCATTGATCACGATAATCAAGAAAAAGTTATAGTAATAGGAAGAAAAATACAAAAAGAAAAAGAGATAGAAAAAAAGCTTGCTAATACTCAGAAGAAATTTCGCAAGATAATGGAAGCTGCAAAAGATGGGATCCTCCTTTTGGATAATAAAGGTATAGTCTGTTATTGGAATAAAGCTGCTCAACGCATTTATGGATATACTGAGGAAGAAATTTTAGGAAAATCATTACAAATTGTAATGCCTGAGTATGACCATAAAGATTTCGAAACAATAATGAATCAATTTGAGGAAAGTGGTCTCGGTCCTGCCATTGGTAATACGCTACAATTTGAGGCAATAAAGAAAAATGGTACGACAATTCCCGTAGAGGTTTCATATTCATCCATAAAATTAGAAGATCAATGGAATGCTGTAGGAATTATACGAGACATATCTGAGCGAAAAGCTGCGGAGCTAAAGATAAAAAAATCTGAAGAAAGATATCGCTTAATTTCTGAAAATGCAAATGATTTGATAATTATTCTAAATCGTGAGATAAAAATAGCATATATTAATGAATCTGCATTATTTAGAATTCTCGGTTATAGAGAAGGGGAGATCATTAACATGACACTTGTAGATTTTCTCCATCCCGCCGATATCGAAAAGGCAGCAAAAACCTTGAAGGATGGTATTTTAAATGGGGAAGTAACTCAAGATTTCCGAGTATTTCATAAAAATGGAAAAATAATATGCTTGGAAGTAAAGGGGAAGGTCTTTACTGATATCGATAATAAGAGAAAAGGACTCCTTGTATGCAGGGACATTACAGAAAGGAAAGAAGCGGAAAGTCAAATAAAAAAATCCGAACAGTATTATAGGCTTATAAGTGAAAATGCGAATGATATGATTAGAGTACTAAACCATAGATTTGAGGTAGAATATTTAAATGAGAATGTCCACAGAGAATTATTGGGATATGAAAAGAAGGAACTATTAGGAAAATCCGTATTTTTTCTTTTTCATAGGCAAGATATCATTAATGAGAAAAGAAAAATTTATAAAGTGTTAAGGCATGGAGCGAAACATGAAATTCGGCATCGACATAAGGAAGGCCATTATATATGGGTTGAAATAAAGGGGCAGCAATTCACTCTTGAAAATGGGAAAAAAAAGACTTTACTGATCGGAAGGGATGTTACTGACCGAAAAATTCAAGAAAATTTAATCCAAGAACAAATAAAAAGACTTAATGAGATAAATAAAGTAAAAACCCAATTATTAAGAAGGATCTCTCATGAACTGAAAACTCCTCTTATATCTATAAAAGGCTATGCTGACCTTCTATTGGAACTCTATAATGAAAATATGCAACTTGAAGAAATCTCTATCATAAAAGAAATTAAGAATGGATGTGCAAGATTGGAAGATTTAATTATAGATTTAATAGAGAGTTCGAGTTTGGAATCTGGCGAAATCAGACTAGAAAAAACAATGGAAGATTTAATATTTTTGATACAATATGTAGTAAAGGATCTTAAACCCATGATAAATAAAAGAAATCATTCCATTCTTCTATATCTGCACGAAGAGCTTATAACTCGATTTGAAAAAGAGAAGATTTATGAGGTTCTGAGCAATCTTTTAACTAATGCGATAAAATATACCCCACCAAATGGGACTATAAAAATAAAAACAATTAGAAAGCCAAAATTCTATGTCGTGTGTGTGGAGGATAATGGGATAGGACTGACTAAGAAAGAAAAAAGAAAAATTTTCAAACAATTCGGAAAAATTGAGCGATATGGTCAAGGCTGGGATATAGAAAGTGGAGGCACTGGGCTTGGTCTTTATATCGCAAAAATGATTGTAGAATTACATGGTGGGCAAATATGGGTAAAATCTGATGGGAGAAATGAGGGTTCAAAATTCTGCTTTACACTTCCCATTAAAAGTTAGATATGATGTTTATTATTAATATTAGATGTTTTGAAAAGATATTAGGATTAGTTTAACTCATATCCACCATTCTGAAATACTGAATTTATAAAAATAGAACTATCTGGACAGAGAGAGTCTGCGACACAGTTTTTTATTTTGTTTTATTTCAGAATACTTCCACGGTCATGTCTTTTTCTTCTTCCACTATAGAAGACGTTTCTTTTTCATCTAACAAGCTATTAATAACTTCGGTAAAGGTTTTCTTTACACCTTTGAACTCTCTCAACCTATTGAATGTCTCTTCATCCACATAAATATTTCGTAATGCCATTTATAGGACACCTATATAGACTATATATACTATATCTTTCTATTGTTGCTATATTTTATAAATATTAGAAGTATTTAAGTATTAAGGTTAAGATTCACAAAAACCAGATAAGATGGGTAAAAATGCAGAGCTACGTAAAAGAAGATTTAAAAAAATAAATATAAAGAAATAACAATAAGAGAAAATTAGAAAGGTTGTACCTATTTTGGAACTTCTACGTCCATTTTTTCACGCTCTTCTAAGAGATCATCGACAACAGAAGGATCTGCCAGGGTAGTGACGTTTCCGATATCCGTTCCAGCTGCGATTGCTTTCAGCACGCGCCTCATGATTTTCCCACTCCTTGTCTTAGGAAGTGCGTCCGCAAATTGTACAACATCAGGTTGGAACACAGGGCCAATTTCCTTTCGAACGTGCATTGTAATCTCTTTCCTGAGATCTTCTGTCTTTTCCACACCTTCCATTAAGGTCACATATGCCCAGATCGCGTTTCCTTTTATTTTATGTGGAAACGGTGCGACAGCAGCTTCAGCAACTTTAGGATGACTTACGATTGCAGATTCCACTTCCATCGTTCCTATCCTATGGCCCGAGACTTTAATAACATCGTCTAAGCGTCCCAAAATCCAATAGTATCCATCTTCATCTCGTCGTGCGCCATCACCAGTGTAATAATAACCATCATATCTACTCAAGTAAGTGGACTTAAATCGTTCAGTATCTCCCCATACATCTCGAAGCATTCCGGGCCAAGGTTGCGCCATACAAAAATATCCGCCCTCATCTGGTTCTGTAACCTCATTTCCTTCCACATCAAAAATCACGGGTTTAATTCCTAAAAACGGTAAGCAACAGGATCCTGGCTTGGTTGGGGTTGCGGTCGCAATAGGCGTCATAATAAAGCCCCCTGTTTCAGTTTGCCAATATGTATCGACAATTGGGCAGCGTTCCTTTCCAATAACTCGGTGATACCATGTCCAGGCTTCGGGATTTATTGGCTCTCCCACAGTTCCCAAGACTCGTAAAGAGCTTAAGTCATGTTTATTAACTGGGTCCTCTCCGTATCGCATTAACGCGCGGATTGCAGTTGGAGCGGTATAAAACTGAGTCACTTTATGTCGTTCTACGATATCCCAGAATCTGTCTACATCAGGATACGTAGGGACGCTCTCAAACATCAGGCTTGTTGCACCATTAGCCAAGGGACCATAAACAATGTAGCTATGCCCCGTAATCCAGCCTATATCCGCGGTACAATACCAAATATCTCCTTCTTGATAGTTAAAGACAATCTTTTGTGTGAATGATGTATATAAAATATATCCCGCGGTCGTATGTTTTACACCTTTAGGTTTACCCGTAGTTCCGCTCGTATAAAGGATGAAGAGTGTATCTTCTGAATCCATCTCTTCGCATTCACATTCTGCATCCATACCTTCAATGAACTCCCGATACCAAATATCTTTATCTGTGTGGGGAACCTCATTGCCGGTTCGTTCGACCACGATTACATGTTCTATAGTCGGTACATCATCAATAATTTGGACGACATCACTCATTTTCGGATACGTTTTCCCAGCTCGTAGGGTTTGATCGCATGTAAACAATAATTTTGAGTCAGAATCATCAATTCTGTCCTTTACGGCTTCTTTTGAAAATCCGCCGAAGACTATAGAATGAATTACTCCAATTCTGGAGCATGCAAGCATAATAATAGCTAACTCTGGGATCATTGGAAGCCAGATTGTGACTCTGTCTCCTTTCTTGAGACCGAGGTTCTTCATCCCGTTCGCAACCTTGCAGACTTCTTCTTTAAGCTGAGTATAGGTGAATTTCCTTACTTCACCGGGCTCATCAGCTTCCCAAATGATCGCGACTTTATCACCTTTTCCCGCTTCAATATGTCTATCAATACAATTATAGCATACATTTAATTTTCCTCCAACAAACCACTTTCCAGGGAAAAGGTTGGTTTTTTCCCACACTTTATCATATGGTTTAAACCAATCAAGCGACATGGCTTGTTCATCCCAAAATCCTTCCATGTCTTCGATGGATTTCTTATAAAGTTCCTTATACTCATCAAAAGACATTCCGGTTTTCGCATATTCTGGATTTAACTTAACCGGATCGAACACTCGCTTCTCGGAAAGGATGCTTTCCATTTTTTCTTCTTTTTCAGACATTTTCTTTACAACATTATAGTAAAATTATAATTGGGTTTAATGAAAAATTAAATATTTAGACAAATAATAAATTTGTCAAGGAAAGTTTTTATGAAATCACTAGTTTATATTATAGGATCCGAACATTGCCTTAATAGAATCGTAAATTGAGATTTCATTTCACTTCAAAACAAATTAGAAATATAAAATCTCAACAGGAATACTCTGTTTTTATAGAGGACATATAGGTAAAATATATTAAAGAAACAGAAGATAATATACTCATTAACCATCTTAACTAAAAACAACTTCATATTAATTATAAATTATGGAAAATATAGAGCATCTGACTTCAAATTGGAGAGAAAAATGGAGAGAGAAAGAGATAAGCGTGGAAAATGCTATAAAGAAGATAATACCTGGAAATCGTGTTTTTATTGATTCTGGCTGTTCTGAACCCCAATCACTCACAAAAGAGTTGATGAAACAATCAGAACGGTTGGTCGATACCGAAATCATCCATTTTCTTACCATCGGTCCCGAAAAATATTTTCCAAAAGATAAACGAGAAGACGCTTTTAGACATAATGCACTCTTTATCGGCGACACCCTACGGGAGGAAGTAAACAGCGGGCAAGCAGATTATACACCAATACATGTGAGTGAAATCCCGAAGTTAATTAAATCTGGACGGAAATATATTGATGTAGCTTTAATTCAAGTATCACCTCCAGATCAATACGGATTTTGCTCTTTAGGGATAAATGTAGATATTGCTAAGCCAATTGCCCAAACCGCATATCTCACGATTGCGGAAATAAACCCACAAATGCCCAGAACATTAGGTAGTAGCTTTATTCATCTGAAAGAAATTGATAACTTCATCTATCATGACCATCCTTTATTAGAATTCAAATTTGATGAGCCTACAGAAATTGTGGAAAGACTAGGACGTAACTTATCCAATTTGGTCCAAAATAGGTCCACTATTCATATAGGATTTGGGGATTTACCTAATAATATTTTGCAATACCTTTCAAATAAGAAAGATTTAGGTATGCATTCACATTATATTACCGATACGATTATTCCATTGATAGAAGAGGGTATTTTGACATGTCGCAAAAAAAATTTCCATCCGGAAAAAATCATTACGAGCTTCGCTTTGGGATCCCAGAAGCTATATGATTTTGTGAATAATAACCCCTATATAGAATTTTATCCCTCTGATTATGTGTGTAATCCAAAATATATAAGTAAAAACAAAAAAATGGTCTCAATCAATTCGGCTCGACAGATCGATTTAACTGGACAAGTAAATGCGGCAACCGAGGGGTATTCTTTTTATTCTGGGTTTGGGGAGACAGTGGATTTTATCCGAGGAGCCGCCTTTTCAAAGGGTGGAAAACCAATCATCATTATGCCCTCTATTACTAAAGACGGAAAACATTCGAGAATTGTTTCGCATTTAGATGAGGGTGCGGGAATTTTATTATCCCGAGGGGATGTGCATTATGTGGTGACTGAATGGGGTGTTGCATATTTGCATGGTAAATCTATTCGAGAACGTGTGATTGAACTAATAAGCATTGCCCATCCTAAATTTAGAGAACAATTATTAAAAGAGGCAAAAATTCTGAATTACATCTATTCAGATCAAATACTCCCCGTGGATGCGGAGGGAAATATTGTACGATATCCCAGAGAATATGAAACGATATATAAGACTAAAAATGGGGAAGAACTCTCCATCCGTCCATTAAAAACCACGGACGAGGATTTACTTAAAGATTTATATTACTCTCTCGATGAAAGGGATAGATATTTACGATTTTTCGAAGTTAGAAATGAATTTGCACATAAAAAGACTCAAAATGAGGTGAATATCGATTATAATAACGTATTTTCGATAGGAGCGTTTGTTGGGGAGATAGGGAATGAAAAAATGATTGGAAACGCAACCTATTATTATAATCCGAACCAAAATTCTGCGGAATTTAGTTTTGTGGTCCATAAAGATTGGAGAGGCATCGGATTAGGTTCATATCTTTATAACTATATGATAATTATTGCGAAAGAGAAAGGAATTCAATCATTCTATGGTAATATCCATATCGAAAATAAAAAGACTGTGCACGTTATTAAGAAAGCAGGAAAAGTTAACATCACGCCTCCCGAACTTGGTGGCAAGGAGTTATTTTATGAAGTCGATTTCGAGGAGGTATAGGAAGTTAATAATTAGATATTACTCAAAAGTTAAATTTAATTTTGTCAGTTTACTAACATGAAAATATCACTATACTACCATAGTAGAATATTTCAGCTACGCTTAATTGTTATTGTTATGAACTCATATGAGAAACTGAAGGAACTAAAGCGTTGGGATCAAAGGCAAATTTTAAAATATAATGGATATGGCGGAAAAAGATTCACATACATATTACGGGTTATTTCTTTTATGGGAAGAGAAACTATCTGGTTGTTATTTATCGTTTATTTTTCTTTTATCTGGTTTGATCCGAAGATTTTCTCATATATTGGAATAGGGTATTTGTTGGGAATTATAATAGTTGTTCCGATTAAGCAAATTATAAGAAGAACAAGACCTTCCAATGAACTTGAAGATGTTGTGCTTTACGAACGCAAATCAACCTCGGGTAGTTTTCCATCATGGCATTCTTATAACGCTGCATCTCAAGCCATTATCATAGGATATATCGTAGCATCCCCAACTATTGTAATCCTTCTATTAGGAGGAGCAGGATTGGTAGCATTTTCTCGAGTTCAATTGGGAAGTCATTATCCTTCAGATGCAATAGTTGGATATGGAATTGGAATCATCGGTGCAATTATAACTATTTTTATTTTTGGTCCTCTCCTATATAACTTAATACTTCAATTAAATAGTCTTAGTACTATCCAGTTCGATTTTTATATGTTCAATTCACATCTCTATACAAATATTCTATATTTGATAATTTGTGTCATAATTTTTGGTAGTATAATCTTATTGTCAAGCCTGCGATATATAAAAGGAGTTCTATAATAAATTAGCTTGATTAAAAATGAAAATTTCTAAGAAAAATTAGCGTTCCAATTGCTTTTTCTTATTAAATAAGTCTTTGAGCTCATTTAGAACTTGGCCTCTTACATTTTGTTCGCTTGTTTCTTTAATTTGATCAGACGTCCTAATCTCGAGAGGGACACCGGACTGAGCTATGTGAAATGCTCCACTTTCAATGGCATTTAAGCGAGCATCTATCTCATTCAATTGCTCAGATATACTTTCCGAGAGGCGGATCACACCATTCATAACTTCTTCTAGGGTCTGAGCTAAACCTTCCACTTTTCTAACAGTAGGATCTGTGAGGGAAAAATTCGCATTGAGGACATCCTTCAAGTATTTTGAAAATTCTGGTTCGCGAGCAAATTTTGAATATATAGAGCTGAGATAAGTCTCATAATCAAAATCGAAATTGTGTCCTTTAAAAAGGTCTTTTATTTTTTCTTTCAAAAGTTCGACATTTAATTTGATTTTTGGATCGTTTTTGATATCGGGATCGTGTTTATGGATTAAAATCAAAATATAAGGGGCTTCCTCTAATAAGACCAAATAATTTAAAATATCGTCAAAATAATCGAATGATTCATCAAACCGTTCTGGATCTTGGACATCTATTACATAAATGAGTAAGTCAGTTTGAAGAAAATATTTTTCTGGATCTTGAAGGTATTTATCTCGATAGGATTTCTGACCACCAAAATCCCAAATGAATAAATCCAAATTTGGTCTGTTAAGGGTTTGTCGATTTACTCCCTTAGTGGGTTCTAAATTAGATAATTTTTCAATTCCTTTTTCGAGCCCAACTTTCGATATTATAGCAGTCTTACCGGCATTATCTAAGCCCACAATGATGATTTTCTGTGTTTCTTTGTCTAAAATTTCTCCTTCTCCTTCAATCTCCAATAATAAGGAAGAAAGAGTAATGGCTTTTTGCAGATGCGTCTCAAGATTTTCATACTTCTTTTTATATATCTCAATTTTAATTTCAACATCTTGAGAGAGATTTTCTTTCTTAGTTTTAGTATGTTCCTCGATATAAGTTTTTAGGGGTTCTTTTTTGTCTAATTTCCCTAATTCTTCAATATTTGAGGCTTTTAATATTTCTGTAATAATTCTAGCTTCATTTTTTTCTAAAAATTTATATGCAGAGATGGGAAGCTTTAATATTTCTTCTATTGATTCAAAATCGCTATTTTGATGCTCCTCACTCAAAAATCTTTTAAAAACTTCTATGACTGCTGAAGGTTTTGCTTCTGAAGAAATTTTGATTCACGACCTCTTTAGTAACTATTTATAGCAATATAAAACCATTTAACCTAAAAAAATTTTAGATTTTTTAGGATAAATCAAGCTTATGACTTTATATAAATTTTTGA
>WJIN01000063.1 GCA_014730295.1 Promethearchaeota archaeon
CTTACGGAGTGTGCCAAGCTAGTTGAAATTGGGGTACTGGTGTAAGAAAATAAAAACAGGATTAATTTATAATTGATCATTCCATTAGAATATTAATCGAATTTTTAAAAATACTAGTAAAAAATCTCTCATTAACTTCGATTAAAGCGTTTTTTAGACTAATTTAATCCAATTTAAAATAATACAATTAAGGGTTTAAACATTAATGAAAATTTTTGAAGAAATTCTTCATAATTATGGTTTAAGTAAAAATCAATCTCAAGAGGTCTCGAAAAAATTAAATTCTCTAGATTATAACAATTTTCAAACATTTAAAGATTTAATGAACTCTTATCCTCATCCCAGTCAGAACGATGTTGAGAATTATTTAATTGATCCGTCAAATAAGGCAATAATTTCAGGTATTGATTATGGAGGAATTGATGATTTAATTTGTGGAACTATAAATAATTTAAAAAAAGAAACTCCACCTGAAGAAGCTTATTCTAAATTAATTCCTTATTTGAATATGGTTTTGCAATATGAACAACAAGAAAATAAACATACACATAAAGGTGCGATATATTTTAATATTGGGCAATATTTGATTAAAATAGGTCAAATTGAAAAAGGTTTATATTTTATTCATAGAGGCCTAATCGAAGATGATATGAAACATATTGGAAATATGAATTTTCCAAATGTTTGGTCATATCAAATAATAATATTGGATGAAAAACTTAATCATCCTTATGTAAAGGATATGATTCTCTTCTTAAATGATGAATTCTTAAAAAGAAATTACAATTTTAATGTATTCTTTGATAATTTCTTAGATAAACCATCTAAAGCAATTAATAATGCTATTATATGGTTGAATCATATTGCTTTCTTTCACATTTTTCTTTTTCATTTAAGAAAGCTTTATCTACTTCCAGAAGATCTATTTAAATCAATTTTAGGTGAGATATCATCATCAAATCTTATTGGAGATTTATGTCTATTAATTGAGTCAATCTGTAAGTTGAAATATCCCTCGATAAATGTTTCTGGAAGAGAAACTTTTAGTAATATTTACAACCATGTAAAAACGCAATATTCATGGAGAGGTGCTCCTGTCAATGGACCTGATTTTGATCTTTCAAATTTGAATAATACTCTTAGCGATATTTTTTCAAATTCTTATCAAGGTTCAAAAGATCCATTCCAAAATAGCTTTTATCTATCATGGGGGCTTAGGAACAAAGTTCATCATAAAATTGATTCAGTAAGAATAATTCGAGAAAATTTCAAAAGTATAATTGAAAAACAGATGGAATTTTTCTTAGATTTAGTGATAAATAAATCTTAGAAATAATACCTCTTCCTTTCGAAAAATTTTTTATGTTTATACTGAATTTCATTTAAGGCTGATGAAATCATGACCTTTAATATTTCTTTACTGAATAAATAAAGATCTATCATTATATATGAACCTATTATCTGGATGTAATCATATGGATAATATCAAGATAATTTTTCTAGAAAAATTCTTATGAACTCTAAAATACCGTTAAAAAGCCATTCAGAGATTTGTCTGCGTGTTTTTGAAATTAGATTATGTTTTTCTAAAAATTTTCTATAAGAACTTCCCGTAAGGTGATCTGCATGTTTATTCCGAAAATCAGAAAGATAAAAAAGGTATTCAACGGGATTTGACCAAGTTGGAAACCTTTCCTTTAGGAATTGTTGTAAAACTTTTAAAGATCTAGAATCCTTCCATTGCTTCGGATTATTAAGCATGTTTCTTAAATCTGATGTTGCAATGGATTCAATAAGTGCTTTATTAGCAATTCTAATTATATCTTTGAATTCTTTTTTCTCATTAGTAATTGGAAGATGGATTTGATTGAAGTATTCTAATGCTTCTTTATGATCTAATCGAAAAAGATTAAATCCAAAAGTATTATTGAATAACTTGTTTAGTTCTTTTAGTTTTTGCTTTAGTTGGTAATCGAAATCTTCAGGAGAAGTAAACTCAGCATAAAAATCTCTCCTAACTCTATCTTCAGTTATAGGATTTTTTGGACAATTGATATTATAGCTTTTAAAATACTGTAATTCATCGTTCGGTAATCCTGAAAGATCTCCTAAATAAACCATTATAGAATCATCACCAGTATCATTATATGAAAGGTGATATCCCGGACCTTTTATATAGATACCTTCTAAAACAGAGTAGAGATCGGGTTTCTGATAGAACTTTTGCATAATTTCCTTGCTAAAACAGACCGGTTTAAAGAATAATTCGTTGGAATGATCAATATTCCTCGGGTTCTTTGTAATATTGGTTCCATCATTATTTCTTCCCACAATGAATTGAATATTAATTTCTGGTTTTTGACCTAGAATGCAATTCTCATTAATTGGATTCTCATTCGGTAAAATAATATCAATTCCACGTAACGCAGAAGTATGACGTCCAGGTTCTAAAGGGAGAACTTTATTGTTTAAAGACCAAACTTTATAATAATACTTTTCTCCTCTAAATTGAAATTCTCTGTCATCTGTTTCGAAATTTCCATTTCTATAACGTTGATGACTATGAATACGAACTAGTGCCATTTTAGCGCATGTTAAAAAATCTTTCAAAAAGTTTGTGCGGATCTTCATAAGGGAGTCACTCTCTTCATTTTTTTCAAGTCTTACAACTTCAATTTCTTTTCCCATCTCATTTAGATGAAAAAATGAATTTTGCTGTATTTTTAGTTTGTACAAGGTAACTATATCGGGACTTAAATAAATTTGAAGAGGATCATTTCTTTGGATATGAGAACTATATTCATAAGTATATACAATTGGTCGAAATCTTAATTCACGGTTATCTGACTTCTCATCAACAAACATAATATGATTATCAGTTCCGAATTTGGGTATTCCAAAACGTCCGTGAAAATTATTATCAAGATAATAGTCACTAAACAATTTTTCTAAAATTTTTTCTTTTATTTGAGTTTGAAGTCTATCTGGAACACTACTTTCAATATTTCCTAAACGATCTAAGTATAACAGTAAAGAATGTGTCCAAAACCTGTCATCTCCATAAGTAAATCGTGAGAGAATAGTCCAATCCATATCATTCCATTCTTCTCGAGCTATCCAATCCCTAAATAATAATTCATCCTTACTTTTTGGATTTATTTTAAACACCTTTTTCAAGGTTATAATGCAATAATAGATCTCTAACATATTTAGGTCTATGCTATCTCTATCCTAACCATAAGAAAACTATGATTTCTGGCATAATTTTGATGGTACACAACAAACGATTAGTTGGACACTTATTCCTATTATTCCTGGAAGAATTACGGTGATTTCTATAAACTTCTAATATTCAATAAAAACTTGGTTAAAATTTTAAAATCTTATTTTAAAGAAAAATTTCAAAAATTTTTAAAAAAGTTGGAAACTTTATTCCTTTTCAAGCTACTCCTACGAGTGCTGGACGAGAATATCACATTAGTATTCGAAGATTTTTCATTAAAAATAGATATTTTACGTTAAGAAAGAGAAGAATGAAGAATTTCTTGCTCTAAATCCATCTACATAAAGAAGGAGAAGTAAGATTCCTATTTAATCATACATAGGATACCAAAAGACAAAAATCCAGGGATTAATGCAAGATCTTATTCACTCTATATTTATTATGAATGGTCCTATAAAAATATGATAAATCTTAGCTTAAGCGAAATTGACATCTTTGTCGCTAAAGGTGATTTAATTACTAAGATTATTTATATAAGATGGTTCAATTATGTATTATACGTACTTCAGTTCTAACCAAACTGACAATTTAACTGTTTTATTTGGTCTGTATGAAGAAAGTTGTTGTAGTAGAGGATGATCTTCGAAATATGAAATTATTCCGAGTACTATTAAGAACGATTCCTAATATAGAGGTCTATGAAGCATGGGATGGAATAAAAGGGTTAGAACTAATTAAGGAAATAAAGCCAGATCTTATCATCCTCGATATAAAACTGCCTTCACTGAGCGGGATTGAGATTTGTAGAAAATTAAGAGCGTTAATTAAGTTTCGAGATACACCAATTATAGCGGCGACTGCTTTTGCGATGGAAGAAGATGAGGAGCGGATTTTAGATGCCGGGTTTAATACATACATTTCAAAACCTCTTAATACAAAAAAGTTTAAAGCTATTGTAAAGGCTCATTTAGAACTAGATTGAGGATTAATCTACCGGTTATATATACTTAATAATTATAAGTTATAACAATCGAATATTTTTTGAAATGGGGATAATAAAAAATAGTTAACATTAAGGAAAATGTGTCATGAAAATTCTAAGAATAGTAACCTCTGACCTTGAACTTAAAGAAAAGAAACTGATTGAAGCTTCCCCATCATCTTCAAAAGGTATAACTGAATTTACGTTTCTCAAATGGCATCTTCGTGGATTTACACCAGATGAGATTTTATATTATCTAAATAAGGGTATTTCTTTGATGGATGCAATCAAAAGGAAACATGATAAGGATAAGATTACTATGGATCTTAATTAAGGAAGGTTCATTTGAAATTAATTACTTATCTCTTATTTATAGTTAAATCGAATGAGAATCATGTTGAGATTATTCTCCTTTACTAAACTAAAAGATAAAGACTTAAAATTCTGAGGATACTAATGATCTGTTTTTAAGAATTACTCAAAAATTCAAAATTGAGTATGTAAGCGCTAAAACATTAACTCAACAATTAGGATATGATCAGAAAAAAATATTGATATTTCAAATCAGTTCTAATTGTAGTCGTGAAGCTTTTAGGTATACATCTGTTTCGCTTCTTCACTCATTAGTGAAGTAAGGAATTCCCTTACC
>WJIN01000011.1 GCA_014730295.1 Promethearchaeota archaeon
TCTGTAACCCCTCAAATAGAAAGAGAGTCTATAGGGGTAAAACTTCCGCAGGTAAAAAAGCGCGAGGCCTACATAAAAAAGGATGGGGTTCTGAAAAAACTCGTCCGAGTATTAGGGCCAATAAAGGGCGGGGAAATTAATATTTCTTTTCTTAACAATTTCCATTTTTAATTGTATCAATTTAGTTTTTATATATTTTCATTATTGTCCTTATGTGCTCTTTTTTGTAAATAAGATTAAAGATATTATTTAATAATATTAAGATTAAATTATTATTAAGTTGATTAAAATGAAAGAATCTGAAATTGAACCAAAAGCCTTAAGTAAGGAAGAATTATCAAGGATCTCTTCTGGAATAAATGGTGAGGAAATAATTGAATTTCAAAAACATTCATTGAATAATTTTGTGGAACCACTAACTCCTATCGAAGCAAAAGAGCCGGGCTCACCATGGGTCAGAGTCCAAGATGAAGAGGGGAATATGAAAGAGATTTTAGATTGTACCTCAATGAATTGGACCCTCGCGCTAGGGTTTGCGCATCCCGATGTGAATTATGCTGCCTTAGAACAGATGAAACGTCTGACACATGTGAGATATAATTGTTTGACACCAGCAAGAGCAAAATTAGCTAACAAATTAGCTGAAATCGTTCCAGGAAAGCTAAAGGGTGGAAGAGTTGCATTTAATTGCGAAGGTGGGGGATTGGCAAATGAAGCAGCGATGAAACTTGCGATGATTGCTTCTCGAGGTGCAGATCATTTCGGTGCATTTTGGCACGGATATCATGGATCCAGCTTGGTAACAGCCACTCTATCCCAACCAATACATGCGGTAACGCGTTTTGATACTTTTGCGACGGGCCATTTCACACGTATGCCGCAACCATATTGTTATAGATGTATGTGGAATTATAAGAATGGACTTAACGGAGAACGGGATCCAGAATGCAATTTGGAATGTTTCCGAGTAGTGGAAAAATATATAAAGGGCATGGCCCCAAAACAAATGGCAGGTGTGATTCTAGAGCCTATACAAGGAGCAGGAGGACATATTCCATTCCCACCAGATTTTTTAAAAGAATTAAAAAAGACTTGCAAAGAAGAGAAAATTTATTTAATTTATGACGAATGTCAAACGTGTATGTGGAGGACGGGCAAATATTTTACAGTGACAGAGAAATATCAAGAAGAATTAGGATTGAATGTATCTCCAGATATGATGACCTTCACGAAGGCTATTGGTGGCGGGTTTCCTTTAGGAGTTTTAATTGCGAGTCAAAAAATGAGAAAAACCTTTACTCCAACAGAAGAACATACCACCTTTAGCTCGGATCCAGTCGCCTTAGCTACTGGATTAGCGGCAATAAAAGTTATAGAAAAGGAGAGACTGGGAGAGAACTGCGAAAAAATGGGAAATATCATCACAAAGAGACTAAAGGAAATGCAAGAAGATTATGAAGTAATGGGAGATGTTCGAGGTCCAGGATTATTCATAGGTATTGAAATGGTAAAGGATAGAGAAGCTAGAGAACCTTATACAGAGTTGGTAGAGGAGATGATGCAAATCGCTCCAAAATATAATCTATATCTAGGTGAAAGTATGCCTATTCTCTCTGCGAAAGGAGAACTCTTAATGAGAAATCTTGTGAAAATTAAACCTCCACTCGTGATAACTGAGGAAGATACTGAATTCATACTCAGAAATTTTGAAAATGTTTTAAAAGAAGCACTAAATAAGGTCAAAGAGTAAGTAATTAAAAAATTAGAAAAAAAATATTTTTATACTTTTTTTATATTTTATTGATTGAAATGGTCATACCCCCATCTAGAATAATGTTTTCTCCTGTAATATAATCAGATTTCGGAGAGGCTAAAAATTCTGCCACATCAGCAACCCATTCAGGATCACCTATCTTATCTATGGGTAATTTAACTCCTCTACTCTCTAAAAATTGACGAATCAATTTTGGATCATTATTATAGATGGGTGTTAAAAATACTCCGGGTGAGATTGCGTTAACAGTTATATCGTCTGGTCCTAACTCTAAAGCCCAGAGTTTGGTAAATGCGATGAGGGTTGCTTTACTTGCGCTATAAACCCCTATAAAGGGATTTAAGCCATTATCAGTCCCCGCACACGATGCAATGTTAATGATTTTCCCTCGAACTGGTTTAAAATCCCTCTGTCTCTTCATCTTTCTAAAAAAGATTTTGGTCATATTCCAAGCACCCTTTACATTGACCGCCATAACCCTATCATAAATCTCCTCTTTAGCCTTTAGAGAGCTATAAAGACCACCATCTATACCTGCATTATTTACTAAAAGATAAACATTATCGAATATATCAAAGACTTCTTTTTCCATTTGTTTAACTTGATTAAAATCTGTGATATCAGCATTGATGATTTTTATATCCACTTCGAATTCATTCTCAATTATCTTCTTAGACTCTTCTAAACCATCTTGGTCGATATCATTTAACACTAAATCAGCACCTTTCGAGGCAAATCGTTTAGCCATAATACGTCCAAATCCAGAACTCCCTGCTCCAGTTATGATTGCTACCTTTCCTTTTAAATATTTGTCATTTCCCATTTTACATTTATCCTCTCTTTAAATTAATTCTTTGATCCTTTTTATATATCAGATAAATACATGATTTTAATGATAAAAATTAATAAGAATTGAAGCAACCTAAGGATTTTCAAATAGTCCTTTCGATTTCTTATACAAACCGACTATTTTCATTGCTGGAGGTGTTTCAAATGCGATATCTACATCTAATACTGCTGGTTTTCCGGAATCAACTGCTCTCTGAATGGCGGGTTTGATTTCTTCCGGTTTTTCTACTTTTTCACCATAACATCCGAATCCTTTTCCGATTTCAGCATAATTTGTTGAAGGGAAGTCCACATCACAATATCGTTTGCTTAGATTGTTCTTTTGGTTTGATTTTATCATTCCCCAACAGCTATTGTTCGCTACAACAACTATTATCGGCAATTTTAGCCGAACAGCGGTATCCAAGTCTTGAACATTAAACATGAAGCTTCCATCTCCAGTTAAGCAAACCACTAGTTTATCTGGTTTTGCCATTTGAGCTCCAATCGCATGAGGTATGCCAGTCCCTAGATGTCCCATTGAAATTGGATAATAGGTACATCTTGGGTCTCGCATCTTATTACTTAATAAACCGAAGGTAAACACCGCAATATCTCCTCCATCGAGAACGAATTGAGTGTCAGGTTCAATGAAATCTAAAACTTCCCAAGCTAACCTCTGGGGTTTCATAGGAAGCTTATCTGATTTTAAGATCTTGTCTAAATTTTGTTGATCTGCATCCTTCAATTCTCTTAAATAGGTATTCCATTCATCCCATTGCGTTATTTTTGCCTTAGGTAATTCACTCTCCATTTCTGAGAGAAATTGATTTATTACCGCCTCAACATCTCCGATAATAGGCACTTTTGTAGGTCTATTTTTTCCTATCATTGTAGGATCAATATCAACTTGAACTACCTTTTGATCTTGGTTCCATATTGGAGGTGCTCCATAGAGTAATGTATAATCCCATTTTGCTCCAAATGAAATTACAACATCTGCTTGAGATGCGGCAGTTCTGAATGCATTTGCTGTAAGATAAGATCCGATATATGTATCCTTATCATTTGAGATTGCCCCTATACCATTAATGGTTGTGCCTGCGGGAATTCTATATTGTTGTGATAATCTTTTGAAATCTTCGGAAGCTTCTGATGCAATTGTACCTCCTCCGGCGATTAATAAAGGTTTTTCTGCCTCTTTTAAAAGTTTTATAGCAGATTTAACTGCATCAGGATTCCCAGAAGGTCTATGAAGAGGTCTATAGTTTTCTGGAGGGATAATTTCTTTAAAATATTCTTCTTTTGCATCCCGAACCAATGCAGTTTCTCTTAATTCTAAAAACACAGGACCCCTTCGACCTGACATTGCTGCCTTGATTGCTCTCTGTACTGCTTTAGGAATCTCGTAAGGTTCCTCAACAGAGATTTGCTCTTTGGTAATAGGTTCCATTAATTTCATTTGATCCAAGCCTCCTTGGAGTATTCCTGTATCATCAAACATTCTAGCAATTTGAGCCCCTATTACCAGAAGCGGGATAGAATCTGCCCATGCTGCTGCTACTGCAGGAACCAAATGAGTTACTCCAGGACCCGCAGTCCCCAAACAAACACCGATATCCCCCGTAGCTCTGGCCCATGCATCAGCAGCATGTCCACCTGCCTGTTCATGACGCATCATAATAGTGTCAATACCCTCTTCTCTTCCCCATCTTTCGACCGCATCATAGATTCGGAGTAATTCCCCACCAACAATTCCAAAGATTTTACTAATACCCTCATTGAGTAAGCATTCTACAACTAAATCTCCGCCTTTATTTTTTTGTTTTTTACTTGCCATATTTTAAGATTATAGTAAGTCTGATATAAATATTTTTAATTTAAAAGGGTGTAACAAGAAAAAGAATAAGAAAATGAATTTTCTGAGATTAAAATTCAAGTAATTCTATATAATACCCGATTAAAGCTTTAGTGTCTAAATATGTGAATTTCAATTTGCCTACATTTCCAACTTGAGCAACATTCACATTAAAATCATCCTTAAATTTGTTAATATAATTATCCGCTTCTTTAACATAAATTCCGAGATGATGAAGCCCTGTATTCCCTTCTTCAATGAATTCTGAATAAAGATTTGGTCCGCTGGCTTTAACAACTTCCACCACCTCAAATTGTTTTCCTCCGAAAAACTGCATTATCTTTTTCATCGTAAATGTAACTTCCTTTCCCTTATAGATCACATTTGCATCCTGTTCGACAATGTTTATAGCTCCTTTAAACTCAAAGAGTGCTCGATATAGCTCTGCGGACTTTTCAATATCATTTACTACTATTCCTACTTGATCAAATTTATCAAGCTTAAATTTTTGTGCCATAATTAAACCTACTATTCAAATAAATAAATTTTGTGTGTTTTAATTTGGAAAAGATTATTTTACCTTAGGTGCGAACTCTAATTCTCCAGTCGGCTCTTGGAGCGAAAACTCACCCTTTAATATCATTTTTTTTAGCCTTTCTGCTAGTTTTATGGCCCCATTTCTGTCAGATTGCCTTAGAACAACTGGGATTTCTTTCTTTTCTTTCATTCCCTCTAGTTCCACATTGACTGTCTTTAAATCTATATCAAAAGCCTCTTCTGGACAAACTGTATAGCACGTCCCGCAGTTAAAACATCGCTTTCTATCTATTCCTCTCTCTAAATCAAACGCATCCGTTGGACATTTTCCGTCTACTGGACATTCATCACAATCAATACATTTATCCGGATAAAATTTGACGACAAAATTATTATCCCAAACATCTCCGTATGTAATTTCTCCCACACGAAATCTTCCCACAACATTTAATACAGTTAATGGAACATCTTTATCCGATTTTATAATATTATTCCAGATTTTTTCATTTAGAATAGGCAAAGGTACAGCAATCGAACATATACTCTCAGGACCGTAAGATGTTTTAAATGAACCCATAAATTCTGGATCCATTCCTTTCATGTCACAAATTGTTTGAAGATTTGGTTTTAGTCGATCATTTCGTGTCCCAGGCCCCATAATATACCCAATTTGACCGTTTACTAATATTTTGGTACCTATGCCCATAACATCCGCATCGGGATCGTTTTGAAAGGGATTCATAGCACCACATCCAGAGAAAGTTAATTCAGAGAAGTTTCCTTTAAGAGGAAGGGCAGAAAAGATCGTCTCCACTTGGTTCTTTGTTGGATTCACCATCGCAAAATAATTTCGGATTGCTTGTCGAGTACCCATTAATCTGGCAAATTGAAAATCTTTTAAAGTTAATGTTTTTTTTATTTCAATCCCTTCTACACTTTTTGCCCTTATATTCACTTGTTTTCCTTCCACAAGATCCCTAAAGAGCATCCCTCCAGAATAATTTTCTCTCGTCTCACTTTTTGCGGTACCATACAAGATTAGGTCAATTATCCCTAAAAATTCATTAGGACAAGGCCCGGGAAATCCAGGTATTCCATTGATACTCACTTCTATAAATTTGCGAACCTCTTTGGGAGGAGATAATCGAAAAGAGAAAATGCCCGCTATTCCGCTCATAAGAGCCTTAGTAGCAGTGGTTATAACATCCACATCTTCAAATCCGATTTTTTCTCCGTCCTCTAATTTATCTATTAATTCTTGAACGGTGAGAATGTATGCATTTCCTTCCTTAATTTTCGAATTTATCTCTTCGAGAGTTCTTTTTTTATCCAAGGAAAAACACTTAAATTAAGTTATAAGATGTGAATTTAAATATTTGATGATAATAAAATTTTTTTATTTAATCATGATTTACATTCCTAGGCAAGAGTAAATACTGAAGAAAAAACAGAGGTTTTGAAATAATTGAGATATTTTGAATCCAAACTAAAAATAGAATTAGAAAATTTTGCAGCCATACGAGAGAAATTAGAATTTTGTAGGAGATTGGATATAAAAAATATTATATTAGAACCTATAAATCACCAGGAAAAAATCCCTCTGAATGTAAAAAATAAAATAGAAAAGATTGATGATCTTAATATTTTTTTTCGTATTAATCTCAAACCCACTACGCTAAAGGATATAAAAAGAAAAGTGTCTTCATTAATTAATATTCCAGATATAATCTCTGTTGAAACAGATAATCCAAAAATTCAATTATTCGCAGCAAGGGATTCCCGAATTGATTTACTATCCTTTTCAAAATATAGATTACTAAACACATTGTCTAAGGGGGTTTTATCCTTAGCAGTTCAAAATGACACTTTCATTGAATTTACGCTTGAGCATATAATGAATGATAATATTCGCTTTCAGTCAAAGTTTTTTAGATTATTGTATAAATCAATTAGAATGGCGATGAAAGCAAATGTTAAATATATTATAAGTGGAAATTTCTTAAATAAATATGATTATAGAAATCCAAAAGCCCTTATGAGTATTTTAAATACTCTAATTGGAATTGATATGCCATATTTGGAAAGTGCGTTTGGGGGAAACGTGATTTCTCTGATAAATAGAGCCAAGAATAGAATAAATCCACACTTAGTTGAAAAAGGGGTGCAATTAATCATGGAAGGTGAAGAGAAAAATTAGACGAGAAAGGCAAAGATATATCTTATTTAAAATAATAAGAGATACTTCTTCTTCATTTTCAAAGAATGAGTTCCTAAATATTTTATGGAAAACTATATGGACATATTATGGGATGAAAACCGCAAACAAAATAGGACTTTGGCTGATTGATTTTAATTTGGAAAAGAACTATGGCATAATAAGGTGTACTCATCAAACGAAGGAGGTAATGATATCGGCGTTGAGCTTGATCAGATCAATTGATAAAAGGCGAATTATTTTTTCACCTATAAAAACAAGTGGTACGATTAAAAAATTAAAAGAATTAATATTTAAAAATAAAATTAAGGAGTAGGAGTTTTTATTTATGACAGAAGACCTGACAATAGCGCAAGTTTTAGAACTTGAAAATTTAAAAAATCTCAAAATTACAAATTTATTAGAAGATGAATTGAAATTAATGAAAGATTTAAAATATATACTAATTATTAAATTACGCGCCCCAAATTGCATAAAATTAACGTTTTATCCTGTCAACAATAAAAAAATCGCTAAACTTACAATTTCAGGAAAAAAATTTACTAGTAAACAAATAAATGAGATTATAAAAATTGTAAAAAATTTGAATATTATTCACACTTCGGGATTAACTTCTAAAGATGAAAAATTCTTTTACGAATGCTACTTGGATTTAAATTTAGACAAAGCCGAAGATTTTTATGTAAAAAACTTTGAAAAATCTATAAAGAAGTTAAGAGAATTAAGTAAAAATATAACGATTGAAGAAATAGGTATAATAAAGGGTAATTATAAATAATGAAAAAATGGGAAGTCTCCTTGGCTGTAGATGGAGCAATTAAAGAAAAGATTCACCTTTTTGATGCCAAACGATATTTTGACGGATATTTAAAGATTAAACGTAGCTATTTCAATGGTTTGCTTAATACCATAGAAACCTCGAAGAATTATACAGTTGTAAGGGCAATCGAAAAAGTAGAATCAGATGACCAAGATTGGACATTGAATCCATGGTTACTATTAATTATAAAAGATACGGAAAAATCCAAATCATTCTGGTTTTTAATGAAAAGAGAACAAGATCTGTCTGGATTATTAATTGCAATTGGTCCAAAAGAATTCTCGGACTATAACTACAGCAACTCAGAAAGTAAAAGGGAAATAATGAGGATTATAAATTATATCGTTGCTTATCTTAACAAGTTTAAATGTATGATTTTATTACCTAATTATCTTTCTTAACTTGTTGGTTCTTCATATTAGAGGGAAATTTACTGAAGTTGATTTTTTCTCTATATCTTCTCAATAATGCTATTGGGATTAATGAAAGAAAAATATTTTAATCAAACTTTTAATTACTTAAGATTAAATTATTTAATTGAGAAATTTAAGTGAATTTTCGATTTGAAAAAAAGAGGCTTGAAAGGAACATCTATTGTGCTACTAGTAAGTGTATTGATCTTCTCAAATTTGATTGAAGTTTCAAACGCATCGTCTCTGGTGATTGATCCTGTATTTGGAGATGCTCCAACTATTGATGGAACCATAGACTTATCTAAGGATGAGTGGGAACAAGCCCCGTTTGAAAGAATTTATCTTAAAAAAGATGTAAATGAGAGCGTAGGATTGCCTACAGATTTAAAATGTATTCAAGATGAGGAGAATCTATATCTACTCATTCAGTTCGAACTTGAACCGGGATCTGTCGGAAATCAAGAATTCTTGGCAATTCTGATTTCAAATTCTACTGGTGAAGATTTTAATAATTTTAAGGATGCAAAAATTGTTAATCTCTCAAATAGCCAATATTCCTATAATGATCTATATTTAAACGATACCATTTACATATATGATGACGTCTATCAAGGAAAGGGTGCAGCTACAATAATAGAACAAGAAGCAAAAGCCATCTTTACTTTTGAATTTCTTTTTCCTTTATATTCAGAAGATTCATCGGAAAATAACGAGGATGTTACATTAACATATAACTCTGAGCATATATTCAATATCACTCATGGAAATAATCCTGTTTTGCCTGATGGTATTATAAGAAGTGCCACAATACAGATTAATATCTTAGAAAAACAACAAAAACCGGAGGGTTTAAATTTAAATATTGTAGCACTTACATTGACTATTATCGTATTTACTTTTATCGGGTTATTCTATACCTATTATATTTACCAAATCATCTTATTAAGAAAAAAAATGGAGAGGATAGGATATTAATGTCCAAATTTAAAAAAAAGAAGGGTAAAGAAGAGAGAGAGGATATAGGGTATAGAACAGTGATTTTCACAGCCATAATAACGGGGACATTATTTATAGCCTCCTTATTATTCAATGGGGAGATATTCTCCTTAACATTTTCTAATAACTTAATATTTGAATTAGTGGAAATTGTCATTAGAACAATATTGATCTTGCTTTTTTTCTTGTTTTTTACGATATCTTATGCAAATTATCGCGATTTAGTTGGCAAGCCAATAGGATGGAAAGAGTTATTATTTATTTTAGTTTTATCCATCATTCAGTCTATTCTAAACGTTTATGTATTTTTGTTATCCTTGATAGGATTGATTTTAATATTATTGTATCTGTATCTTATACAAGAATAATCTAAATCTTAAATATTGTATAGGAGATATGAGTTTTCTATTTATTGGTCATAGAGGAACACGAGTCAGTTTTGATGAAAACACAATAGGTGCTTTTATAGCTGCAATTAAAGCTGGAGCAAATTATATCGAATTTGATGTAAGAAAAACACGAGATGGGAATTTGATTATATTTCATGATGATACTCTCAATAGAATGACTAAAAAGTCAGGCAAGATTGAGGATTTAGCACTTTCAAGAATCAGAAATCTCAGAACATATAAACAAAAGGAAAGTATACCTCAATTAAAGGAAATTTTAATAAACTTTAAAGATCGCGTTAATTTTATGATTGAGTTAAAATCAAAAGGAATCCAACAAAAAGTTATTGGGATTATAAAGAAAAAAAACCTAATAAATCAATCAACTATTAGCGGTCGCGATTATAAGAGTTTAATACAATTAAAAACAGAAAATCCAGAAATACAGATATGTTATAACATTACTAAAGGAGAGGGATTGACCTTAGAAGATTTTTTAAGTTATAATATTAAGCGTACTGATATTTCCCATTTGGCAATGATTAGTCTAAGATCGTCCCAAATCTCTCAAAGATTCATTGACACGTGTCATAATCTTGGAGTCCGTGCTCTTGCATGGGATTTTATAGACCGCCATGAACCTGTAAATGATATCAAGGAACTAATATTGATGGGAATAGATGGAATATTATTTGACAATTATCAAAATATTCCTCTAGTTAAAAGATGGATGGAAGAAAATTTCAATTAGGAATTTTTTATTTGAGAATATCCATTGGGAAGAACTAAAATTATATCATCTAATGAGAGTAATTCAACCCAACGTTTTTTCTCATCATCTACCTCTATTAAGAATTTATTTTTTATCTTTTTTGCTAAATCTCCCTTGGAAGATCCAGACCTTGAAGGTATAATTTTGATATATTTAATTGATTGATCCTTTATCGGAGCTAATGGGCCAGCAATAACTTTTGGATAAAATACATGTTCATACTCCTCGACAATGGCTTCCATTTTCTCAAATATTAGGCCTATTGCTAATTCTGTCTTCGCATTTCGAATAAAATTTTTTTTTCCTTCAATCATAAAAGAACCTTTTGGGATATATTCTCCAGAAGGAGGAGATTTAGAAACTTGATTTGGAGTTACATAAAATACATCAGCAACACCCCAATTTTCTTTCCACGCTTGCGAATAACTTACAACAAAATCAGCTGCCTCTCTAAGGGTCGGTTCAGGGATGCTCTCATCCTCTGGATTTTTAATAATTGCTAATGGAGATCCTGGAAAATTTGTATGCAAAACTAGATCATTAGGCTCCATATATTTTCTAAAGATTGCTTCATTTGAAGACGCATCTCTTCCTCCAATAACAAGATAATCATCAGATGATTTAAACCATCGATATTTTTCATACCATTTTTTATCTGGTTTCTTGACGAGAAAATCTATTTTCTTTTCAAATGCATCCCGCTCATCTTGTAACTTCTTAATTTTAGTTCGAGTCTTTTCGATGGCATTTTTTGTACCTTCAATTTTATCCTTGGATTTCTTTCCTCTTGAATATATCATACTTGCATTATCTCCGATACTCTTGTAGATATCTAAATATATTTCACTGCCATTAACTTTTAGTACAACCTGTTTTGTAGAGGGAACAATACGATCAAAATTTTCGGTACCACTCATATCCTCTATTTTCGCTTTTTGAAGCTTTTCGTCTATTTGTTCCCAAGAATATCCCTTTGCTTTAGCATCTCGAATCACATTTAATAACTTTTCTAAAGATTGAAAGTGAGCATAGATAAAATCCCCATAAGAATAATATTCTTCACTCTTATCCTTCAATTCTTCCAAATACTCCAATTGGTTTTTTAGAATCTTTTCTTGAGATGCAATTTTTTCTTTAAAATTACCATCAGAACTTTCAATTACCCTTTCAGAATCAATTTTTGAAAAGTAGTCGTCAACGGCTCTATTAAAAGAGGGATAATCTCTTTTATCGAAACTATCATAAATTTTGAGTTCAAATGGGAGAACCGAAATTTGTTTCCCCCCATCATCAATAACAATATGAGCATTGATTTTTGAAAACATGAGATCATTTCTGAGATTGCGAAATGCTTGGTATAAATCATTCTTTTGGGTTTCAGATAATTGTGATCCTATTAACTCCTTATCTAAATCAGCCCTATGGCATATCTCCTCACTATACGTGCCCGCAATATTAACCTTTCTTGCAAGGATTCTTACAATTTCACTATCATCGTTAATTAATTCATTAAACTGGTCACGATTAATTTCCAGAAAGTTTTCTCCATAAGATTCAGGAAAGTCGTATTTCTTCTTAGGTAAAATATTTCTATTTCTTAGTTTTAGATATCTTTTAGCGACTATCGTGAACTCTCTATCATCAACTAAAATATAATTCCCCTTATTGAATAATTCAATAATAAATTTCCAAGGCTCACCATTTTCATTATTTAGCTCAATAATTATTATTCTATCCAAATTAAATTGGCGGATACTCAAGATACGTCTATTTCGTAATTGCGTTCTCAGAGACCGAATATATTGACTGGGATATTTTGGAATGGGATAATCATAATGTGTTAAATTAATCCTTGAATCTTTTTTGATAATTAAATTCCTGTTCCCCTCAGAGGTATTTATTTTGAATATTAAGAGATCCTCCACTTCATAAATATTAGAGATACTTCCACTAGATAAAAATTGATCTAACTCTCTAGTAATTGCATAGCAGTCGATATTGCTGAATGTTCGCTTCATTATTTTTTAACAAATTTTAAACTTTAAGAGATATAATTATAATTATAATAATTCATGATGAGAAAAAAATAATTATGCCAAAAAAAGAGAAGCTGGAAAAAATTGATATCAAGAAAAAACGAAAAAGATTGATGGAATTACGAAGAAAAAAATTAGATGTGGAAAAGAAAAAAGAAGCAAAGGGAAAACAAAAGAAAATTGATATTAGATTAGAACAAGAAACGAAACTTTATTGGACTCGAGCAATTACCGGTGTCAGCTGTGGTTTAATTGGACGCCTAATAGGACTGGTTGGCTGGTTATTATTATTCTGGATGCTCTTTTTTTGGTTCATATTCCCATTCTTTGCCAGTTTTATAATTTTTAAATTTGAATACGATAAGGAGGATTGGACGTGGAAGAACATTTTAATGCCTGGGATCGGTATGTACTTTTTCATGTTTATGATTTCGAGCACAATATTACATACGCTTTTGGTATTGATTGATTATCCGCTCACAATAACGATTTTTGGACCGATTTAAAAAAGAATTTAAAAATAAAACAGTCTATTGTATTATTATAATAACCATATATATTCTGTAGAGAGGAGAATCTGAAGTATCTTATAATTGAATTATTTGTTTAACTCGCTTTCCTTTTTTTCGCCGTGGCTTGAATTTAATTTCATTCAATTTATAGATTCGATCGCAATAAACGCATTGAATTTTTAGTGGTTTCTCTTCTAATACTTTAAACTCTGTATCAATAGGTTCCTTATTTGAATTACTAATACAAGTTTTAGTCTCACAAACAATCAATTTTTTAATTATCTTGGGCAACTCCACTTTCTTTTTTTCGATTACTTCATAATTTTCAATCAATGAAATTGTCGCATTCGGACTCAAAATAGAAATTTGTGCCATTTGCACCTCATCTAAAAATACATTCTCAATTTTAACAATATCTTTTTTGGCGTACTTTTGTGAAGAAACATTAACTCCGACTGTCATTAGATTTGAGGCCTCATCAAGGCCGGTGAGATTTAAAATGGTTAAAGCATATCCAGCATCGATATGATCGATCACGGTACCTTTCTGAATTCTATCAATACGGAGATTTTTTTGGGACATGGGTTTATTCTTAATAAGTGATCCTCCTATATATAATTTCAAATTCATAAGTTAATAACTCATTTAAAAACTCTCTATTATAATTTGTATAAGTATAAATTTTACCAATAGAATGCGAGAAAACACCGACCTTTAGGGGGTGGTAGTTCAACAATAGAAAGCTGCTTAATCAGAATAAACTTCAAAATAATAAAGATAGAAAAAAAAGAATACTTGAAACGATGAAAGGGTAAGTGAGATTATCATCTATTTCTAAGTCAAGATAATCTAGTAAACCGATTATCAATGAACCTATGATTGTTAACACAAATATTCCTAAAAAACCAAAAAGTTCTTGAGCATTTAATATCAGTAAAAAAGTTATTCCGGACAAGAAACCTATTAAGATTCCCGAATAGAGCCCGACATATGTTTTTTGAGTATTTCTAATTTTTTTTTTTCCAAATACCCTTCCCATGAGATTAGACGCCATATCACCAAAGATAGAGATTATCATAGCTGTACAAATCATCATTGGACCAAGGGGTTGAAATAGTCCATAGAGGATAATTATTGAGAAACAACCGATCGTCATCGAGATCTGTGGACCTAAGCGCAAATGTAATTCTTTTTCTCTCAGGATTTTATTAACAGATTTCAAAGGATATAACTTCGGTTTCAAGATACGGAAGAAATCCGCAGTCAACAATCCAAAAAGCGAGATCCCCACCAAGAAAACAACTAAATACTGGGTAAAGATCATATTATTGCTCTCTGAGAGAAAAATTGAATAGAATAGCGTATAAAGCTCTTCTGGCAATAATTCGGCGAGATATATGAATACATGTTTTGTCAAAAATCCAAAATTAAAATAAAATAACACTACAAACAGTACGACCAAGTGTGTAAGTTTTCGATAAAGATCATATTTAAAAGGGAGTAGATTTCCAGTAGAAAAAGATTCTTCAAATTTTGGTAGTCCATTGCCTCGGTTCACTTTACGTTTCTCATTATATATAAATACAAAGAAAAGAGGGAAAAAGAGGATGAGAAAAGCGATGGTTAAATAATCAAAGGGAAATACTAAAAAATCAATATTAGATAGTTCGGAGTTATTAACAATTATTAAATTTAAGGATACCGAAATTACCAAAACAGCAAAATTTGCTATGTTGTTGTTAAAAGAACCTATATCTCCATTATCTTTAGCCAATATGGCAATGTATAGAATAACGAGGGAATAGGAATACAGAATACAAATAATTAGAATTGAAAGAAATTGCACAAATACTATCCACTGTTTGTGTTTTACTATTGAAAATTTTTATTATGATAAAAATGTTGATATAAGAAATAAATAAGATTAATAAGTATAAAAAAAAAGTAATAAGAATTAAAAAGCAGATTCATCAATTTGGGGCATATCCGCATCGTTGATTGATTGTTGGATTTTTTCCTCAGAAAGTTCGAAGTTCTCTAGATCTCCAGTCATGTATTCCTTGTACGCAAGGAGATCAAAATAACCATGACCGCTGAAATTAAAGACAATGGTCTTTTTCTCGTTATTTTCTTTAGCTTTAAGAGCTTGATCCATTGCCTCTTTTACCGCGTGGTTAGTTTCGGGGGCAGGTAAGATCCCCTCCGCTTTTGCGAATAACATACCCGCCTCTATCACTTCAAGCTGATGATGCATCGTGGCTTCAATTACTCCATTATTGTAAAGATTGGATACAATAGGAGCAATACCATGGTAACGTAGGCCACCAGCGTGGATTGGGCTGGGAATAAAATTGTGACCGAGAGTATGCATTTTCAAGATAGGAGCCTTTTTAGCGGAATCTCCATAATCCCAGGTGTACTTTCCTTTACATACACTTGGACAAGCTCGCGGTTCTACTCCGATAATCTGTATGTCTGGAGCATCACCCCGAATCTTATCTCGAGCAAAAGGAATGGCCATCCCTGAGAAATTAGAACCGCCACCCATACATCCAATTACGATATCTGGTTGGTCAACTCTTGCTTTCTTGAGTTGTTGTTGAGTTTCTTGTCCTACTACTGTCTGATGTAGACATACAAAATTCACCACACTTCCTAGGGAATATCTGATTTTATCACTTCTTAAACTATGCTCTACTGCCTCTGAAATAGCGATACCCAAGCTCCCAGGATGATCGGGATCATTTTCATAATAACTCCTCCCCGATTCCGTAAAACGTGAAGGGGAAGCATGAACCTCTCCATCATATGATCGCATGAGAATTTTTCGCCCTGGTTTTTGGAGGAAGCTTGCTCTCACCATATACACAGTACATGTAATGTTAAAAAGCGAACATCCATATGAGAGACCAGATCCCCATTGTCCTGCGCCAGTTTCAGTCACTAACTCATTTATCCCATCCGCCTTCGCATAATATGCTTGAGCAAGAGCTGTATTTGGTTTATGTGAGCCTGTTGGAGAGACCGATTCATTCTTATAAAAGATTTTTATTTCATCTCCTTCTACTCCTAATTCTTTTTCAAGTCCATATGCTCTGTGAAGTGGTGTAGGTCTATGTGATCTCGCATATATCTCCCTTAATTCTTTTGGTATAGGAATGGTAGGTTCTTGGGAAACTTCTTGTATTACACATTCTTTCGGAAAGATTGCAGCAGCCAATTCAAAAGGTGCGGGTTTCCCATCCATTGGGTTAATTAAGGGCGTCATAGGTGTGGGCAAATCTGGTAGAATATTTACCCATTGTTTTGGTACTTCTTTCGGATCTAATAAAATCCTTGCGTTAAAATAGTCTGTCATAATATACACGTTTTTTTTATTTAATGTGTTTCATAATAAAATTGGAAATCAATAGTATTAATGCATTTAAATAAAAGTGTTAATATTTTGAAAACGCAATCAAAATATCAGAAAAAGACATTAATTGAAATAGTCCAATGCAAAGGCGTTTTATTGCCAACGCCAAGCCCACTGCCAAGAATTATTTTTTACAGGAGCCATTATACTAATTTTAATAGGGACTATTTAGTTTTAGTTATTTTTTAAAATTTAAAAATCTATGGTTTTTGTTGAAAATGACATCTCTTAAGTAAATAGAAATAGTGAAAAAGGGTTTATATTAGTGATTCTTTAAATCTGTGTACTGGAAGAATTTATTCTTCAAAAATTTTTATTAAGTTTTTTGCAGCAACTCTCATAACTTTAACGGTTTTCATCATCGTATCAATCTCCGTACCAGCACAGACAATGACCAATTTTCCCGCATTAGTTATGACGATGTATCCATCTTCTGCACGTAATATTATTTCACTGAGATCTTCCTGAAAGAGCTGCTGGATTGTGGATCTTCCGGTCATTAATAGTGCTGATGCGAGTCCACAAAATTGATCTCCATCGACTTGATATTGTGGTAAGGCAGAAAAAGCGATTTGATATCCCTCTGAAGAAACCAATGCGATTGCCTCAATTTCTGCATTCGAAGTAATAAATGTTATTTCGGGTGAAATCTTTTCAATATCATCGTTGGTGATTCCCAAATCGGAACCGAATTGGATGGTAAAAACCTCGATTATTTTAATTTATATTCAATTTAATTATAATAATTTATATCATTATAGAAATAAATTTTCAATTTATTCTTTTGGTTATGAAAATTTACTTGAAATAATCCTAAAGAATATACCTAAAAAAATATAAAGAAAATTTACCATCTAGAGTAAAGAAAAAGAATCATAAAGTTAAAAATGATCACTACAAGAGAGTCAATTAATTACCAATTCTCATTAATTTATGGATACTCGTCACCAAACCTGGAGAATCTGATGGTTGGAGATATTATTAGTCCAGGTAATCTGACAAAGAATCTTATTAGGGATTTGACGAAGGATGTTATAAAATATTTAACAGAATATAATGCTATGTTGAGAGATTATACGGGTTCAGAACTATACGCCGTGGAATTTGAGCTAATCAATTTCAACGAAAAAGCCGCAAGCACTAGAATATATCCTAAATCTATGATGTTAGTTCCTGGGACATATAAAGAATGTGAAAGTTTAATGCTTGCACTAAAACCTGAAACAGGGTATTTAAACGTTCATAAATCAAGTCAATCGATTAATGATATTAGTAAATTATTTTTCGAAGTGGAGGAATATGCTAACCATCCCGATCTCGATACTAACGAGACAACACATGTCTATAATTTATTTGCCCAGAGATTTAGCAAAAAATTATATGGAGAATTATTAGAAGAGAAATGGAATAAAAAATTAATTGGTTTATCCGAGTCATTACCCACTGATAAAGAACAATTAGACACATATAGTAAACTGAAATCCAGAATAGAGATAAATTTACACAAGAAACCCTTAGAATTAAATTTCACAGAGATAGATTTTGATAAAATTAAAAATCCATTTGAAGGCAAGACTGCTCTTGAACACCTTAAATTTAGTATTACTGAACCAAGTGCGGGATTTGTTGCTGAAAAAACTCTGAAATTAGGATCTAATTTATTAAACTTAGCCAATTTCGGGACAATTGATGAATTTCAAGATAAACTAACATTCTATATTTTGAATAAGCTAAAGAATATTAAACTAATTACTCAAGATAATTGGGAAGAAAACAAAATAATTTCTCTAGTTGGAAAACATATTGAAGGCATTAAAACTCAATTTGAAAAACTTAATGCAAGCTGTCAGGATTTCTTAACTAGTGGAGTCAAGGGAAATTTAGATGAGATATTAATTAAATTAAAAGATTTCCTTGAAGAAAGCCTACAAAATGATGATATAGACCTCAAGGAAATCTATCAGATTTTGAAAAATTTTATTAAAAGAATAATTACGGAAAAAGCAAATATTAGGGCTAATTTTTTAGAATCATCATTTAATTATTTCTCGGAATTAATCAAAAGGTCTTTTGAAACGATTCTAAATAATTTACCACAATATCTCTTAAATATTAGGCTTAAAAACTTAATCCAGAGATTAGCTTTAAATCTTAAACAGAAATTTGAAAAAGAAGAAAAACCCGTGCGATTGCTAGGAAATAAATTTATAGATGAGTTAAAGGAATATCTGCTAAGAACTATTAAAATATATTCATTATTTCCTAAGAATGAGATAAAATTTGATAAACACATTATTCAAAAAAACTTTTCACGATTAATAATTAATCATTTGGATGATTTTTTCAAGAATGTTAATTTAGGCATAAAAGAAATAATATCCTTTGCTGAAATAAATCTCAAGGAGGGATTAAACCAAATTAATTCCCATATTAGTAATTTTAAGAAATTTTCTGGGGAAATCCATTTTTTGTTGAGTTATATTTTAAGGTATTCAACAATCAACAGATTTCTGAAAGATATCCCTGACAAAGAAATCTCTGATCCTGTTTCCTTCTCAACTAAATTTCATAGATTTCTTGAAAAAAGATTAGCGGGAATTAACCTCGAGTGGAAATCTCTGATTTTAGATTGGATTAAAGATTATGCTAAATTGTTCTTCAAACTTGATATGAATAGAAATTGGACTTTATTTGAGATTTATACCGATTTTATAAATTACCTTGAAGAGAAAGAAATTAAGGCAAGAGATACAGATAATTTTGTAAGTTTTTTGGATACATTTATTTCAAATATTGATGATCGCGAAGAAAAACACAATTTAATTAGATTATATGAACAATATAAATATTTTAGTGGGATTAAGACCGAATTTCCTAAATATCTTCGAAAAAAAATAGAGGAAGAAATTTCTACATTCAATATAGAATGGGAAACGGGTTATAAATTTATTTTAATCTCCCCTGATAATAATGAGAATAGTTATTATGAATACTTAAAAGAGAATGAACTAAAATATTTTTCAGATCTAATACCCATCCCATCAAGTTTAATCCTTAGACATCAATTTACTCATGAAGAATTAGATTTATTTAAGGGAGATTTATTTCAAGTTTTTACTTTTAAATATTGGGGAGAAGGAAATATTGCTTTTAATTTATCTGACAATTTTAAGAAAGTATATAGGGAGTGGATAAAAGAATTATGATAAGTGGAATTAAGAGGAAATCTACCGCCATTGAAAGTGCATTTCGATATTTTCAAACTGTCGATCTAATTATATCACATTTTAAAAGAGAAGCAGATAAACAAAAGATTTTTGAATTATTAGATGAAACTTTTACCCTGAAAGATCTTCTTATATCAACAGCTTCGATTCATATCTATCATAACCTTGGAATCAGGGTTGAGGAGGCGATAGATATTGAGAAGGGTACAGTAGAATCCTCGAAAAAGCAAGAATTAATGGAAAAGAAGGTTATTTTTGATGAAATTAAGGAGCTTCTAAAAGATTCATTTCAATCCGAAATTGATATTTTATTCAGAATAATTGCCCTTGAAAATAAATTTATAGATTTATTGATTGAAATAAGAGACCCAAATATATTAGAGAGTCAGAGAGAGAGTGTGTTAGAGGAAATCGATAAATATCTCGAAAAAGAATTAAGATTAATTATATTAGATTATAAATCGTTTAATTTTTATGATCTGATGGGTGATCTTATAGGAATTAATAATAATATTAAAAAGGAAATTTTCGAGGAAAGTGGGGATCTAAAAGAGCTTTCAATGGATCTAGAAAAGAGACTAAAAAAGAAGGAGAAAGAAGATAAATACATCGAATTATCCACATTAAATAAGATGATTGAGGAAATTAAGGAAAATTTTGAATTTAAATCTTATCAAGAATTAAAAATGCAAGCAATGCCAGTCAGGATGATTAAAAAACGAATTATTAATTATGATATGGAACGCTTTCCTGTATCTGTTCCAGGATTAATTTCCTTCCGAGAAGCAAACGAACTAAAAAAGAATATTATAGATAAAATAAAGGAAAATTTAGAAAAAAAAATTGATTATGAACATTTTGAGAATGAAATATTCACTTACATGAAAAAAGAGATTATAAAACAACTTAATACAAATCCTAATGATTTTGTTTATTTTCTTCAGAACTTAAATGAAGAGAGCTTTGAAGAAATAGTATATACCCTAAACAAATATGGAATTTTCAATATTTTAGAAATTATAAACTTAAATGATGATATCGCAGAAGAAGTAAAAAAGAATATGATAAGATATAATATAAAAAAATTTGATATCATCCAATTAAATGACAAGAAAAAAAACATTCTTGTAAACACGAAAAAAATATTAAATCAATTAGGAAATGAATACTTGGATATAAAACAAGAGGAAATTAAAGAATCCAATATAGTTGCTTTGCTGAAAGAGGAGAGGGATAAATATGAAGATTTATGGGATAAAATTGAAAAAGAAACTGGAAATAGCTATGTAGAACTCCGAGAATTTATCAGAAAAAAGGAAATCGTTGATAAGATTTTCCTGGATAAGCTCGGTTTGATAAATTATTCTCAAATTTTGATTTCATTAGATTTCGATAAAATAATTGATAATTTGGTAAAGGATACTTATTATTATTTACTTTCAAAAATATTAAGACAACTCAGCAGAATCATTGAAGCATTTTTGAAAATAACAAATGAAAAGGCATTATATCTGCTAGCCTTTAAAAAAATGTATAATGCAACAGAATCAGAAGAATGGATTTGGATTAAATTTGAAGAATTAATTATTCAACGTTTAAAAAATAGGCAAGAAGAGTTAGTTGTCTTATTTGATGCTGATAATAAACCTTTTCTTATTAATGGATTCATATTAGCACGATTAACTGAAACTTCGCTCGCCAAAGCAGTTAGCAAATTAAAAAATGAACCGAGTCCATTATATGAAGGAATAAAGCAGATTAAACTCAAAAAGGATTTAATTTCTCCAATATCCTATTGTTTAGCCTATGATTTAGTTAAGAGATTTGAAGAATATGAGGATTTAAGGAAGTCCAGAGTAAGAAAAGCTTTAAAAGCAGAAGAGCAGAAAAAGGAAAAAATTCGAAAAGAAATTAGAAAAAGTCAGGAAAAGAGTACGCTCAACTGGATAGAAAGAAGGATAACCTCTTCATTAATGAGGATAAACAGTCCCGGTATTAATCCAAATCAGCTCTATTGGGAAGAAAAGGACACTAAAATTGCTTCAGATAATATCAAATTACATAGCGAGTTAGAGGGGGATACATTGGATTTATTTTGTGAATATTTTCTATTTGCGAGAGAAAAAATAAAGGAGCTTTATCCTGCTTTTAAATTACCCAGTCCAGAAAAAATAGAAAATGTTGTGAAAAATATCGCAAATAAAATACTTCAAGATCGTATTGGCCAGATACCTAATAAGGAAGAAATTAATAATATGTTTGATGGAGAAAGATTTAAAATCGCACAAGAAATCGCAAAACGAATCGGTAAACTTCTTGATAAAGCGCTATATTCTAAATTTAAAGAAAATCGGAGATAATAATAATTTTTTTTATAGAAATAATATTATATTCAATAAATCGATTGGAGATTAATTATCGTGTTAAGCATTTTCTCAAAAATTAATGCGTTTTTGAAGAATTTTAAAAATTCTTTATCAGAGATCCTTTTTGGATTTATCCTATTCTTTTTAGCTATTTCAGGATTAGCTATAGCTCTTTTATTACGATCCTCTGGTTTTGATGGAGGAACGATTGTATTTTTCAGCGTAATAACCGAGATTTTGGGTTTGGTTGTTTGTTATTTTCTTTTCAATAAGAAATACCTTACAGAAGAACCTCAGAGAGAAAAGAGAGATAAATATAAGAAATAGTTAAATAATAGCCGATTACATTACAAATCTTTCCCATTTCTGCGTATTAAATTTATGATTTAATAAATATTCTTTTAAATCATTTAATAAGATATCGGGACTATATTGCCAAGCATGATTTTTGTTAAAAGAGATACATTTAACATTATCATATTTAAAAATTGATTTGACCAATAGCCCATAGGAGGCAACTTGGGGGAGAGAGTAAAGAAAATTGCCTTCTGGTTTATAATCCACAATCTTAATGTTCTCTTCTTCGATTTTTATCAGATCAATATGTCCAGTAATATAGGTTCCATTCACCTTTTTCCAAATGGGTACCTCAATTGCGATTGAAGTTGGATCTCGTATTAAAATATTTTTCAAGATAGGATCATGACCAGGATTTTCTCTAAGCTTATATTGTCTAAAATTTTGATACACTTCTTTAGCAAAGTGAGATAATTTGTAATCTGCATCAAACTTCAATATCTTTCCAGAGCGTATTAGTTGTTTACTGTAACTTCTTATATAAGCACCTTTAATTCCGTTTAATTTGAAGTTTGAAACACGGGGTATATTTTTCCTATTAAACAGAGTATTTGGAATCTTACCTCTATAAATCTCTATGAGAAATTTTTTTAACTTCTCATAATCCTCACTCAATTGATTAATTTTCTCTAAACGTGTTTTATGATAATGAAAAGAATAACGTATATTTTGATGTAAAAAATCTTTACGCTTTAGCATATTATCAATAAAAAGTAAGATTTTCTTTTAATTAAATGGCTTATATTAAAGAATTATTAAGCAATTATAATTGTATCTAATGATTGCTATTAGAAGTCATTGAGTATAGTTCTGGATTTTTATTCATTTTAGATATTAAATTAGAATTCTTGGGAGTATTCGGGAAACGGACCCGGCAGGATTCGAACCTGCGACTTTCGGATTAGAAGTCCGACGCCCTATCCAGGCTAGGCTACGAGTCCATAAGAGTTCGGAGGATTTGAAGATATATAGTAAAATTACATCTTCTTCTATTAAAAAATGTTAAAGAAAATCTATAAATTTTATTATAAATGATGTAAGAGAGATGAAAAATGGAAAGGATTATTTGAAATTTCCCTTTAGATGGGTTTGATTTTTTCTTACAAAAGCATCAATAATGATCATATTAGATTTAGGAGAGTAGGATTTTACTATTTTCGCTCTAGAAATTTCATCTATATAATAATTTAATCCTTCAATTTTCTCTTGAAATTTTTTTTTGGCTTTTTTTATAGTGTTAGGTTTTTCACTAAATAAATAAATATGTATTATTCCCCCCTTCGGATTGATTAGATGACATGCTACGTTTAAAAAATATAAGGCATGTTCGGGTAAATTCATTATCACCCTATTTACTTTGTTTTTTAGCTTTATTCCGATTTTATTATGGGGATTTATTAAATCTGCAACATCCATGTTGAATGGAAAGATTTCACCTCTTATATCATTTAATTGCAGGTTTTCTTTCATATATTCATATGCGTGAGGATTTTTATCGAATGCATAGATTTTAACCTTATGGAGTTTGGCAATTTGTATGCTAAAAGGTCCAACTCCTGCAAATAGATCGACAATTGTTTCAGCTTTTCGAATTTTTAAATGCGAAATCTTTCTTCTTTCATTTATCAATCTTGGAGTGAAAAAAGTTTTTTCAATATCAAGTTTAAATTGGCAATTATTTTCTCTGTGAATTGTTTCTGATTTCTTAAATCCCATTAAAAAGCGTAATTCCCGTGTCCTATAATCTCCAGATACTTTGCCAATTTTTTCGTAAACCGTTTTAACATTTTTGTTTACTTCTATTACTGCCATTGATATTTTCTTTTTAATTCTTTCATTATCTCCCAACTGTTCGATCTCGTTAAATTCAACTATAGCAATATCTCCAATAATATCATATGATTTTGGTATTAGGTCAAAATATTTCTCTGGGATTTTCCCTTCTAGAGCTTCTTCCAGGGTTTTATATTTATAATCTTTTCTTTTCTCACCATATTTTTTTACAACTTTAACATGTAATTTACCCTTTATTTGTTGTTTGAGATGTTCTATTTGATTCGGATTTATTTTTAATGGAAAAAAGATATTATTTCTCCCTTTCATTATTTTATATCGATCATTCAACATTTTATTGTTGGGATACAACTTACTTATCAAATCTATCAATTCTTGCGCCTCTCTCTTATTCACCCGGAGATATAAGGTTTTTTCTCGGGAATTATTCATTTGAATCAACTTTCTTAAATATAATATCGAATTTATTTTGGGAATATCTAATCTTATTCACTAGTTTTCTTGATAATTCTGAAGAGGATTTTGTACAATTTATTAGAATTGTCCGGTCGCAGATAAAACCACTCTTTCTGAATACCATATCTTTTTTACTATTTAAATATAATTTTTTATGCCCAAATCCATAAAAAGAATCAAAAAGATCCTTATATCTGATTATTACTTCGACTTTTTTGCCTTTCTTTAGATATTTTTTAAAATTTGTGTCTAAATCGTAACAAGCTTTTGATGCTTTTATTCCTATAATACAATCTCCTTTTGGTGTAAGATAACTATCTTTGGTGATCTCTATCGTCGAATTATGGCTACATATAACATTTTTATGGCCTTGCGCGTGTAATTCATCCAAGATCATCATTCTTTCTCAAAAAAATCAATTATGTTATTAATTCTTCTGAATTCTTCTACTGGAATTTTATATTTAGAGCTTAAGGCTTCAAAAATCCTTTCATAAAGAGGATCTTTAAATTTTTCTTCTTCACCAAATTGGTTTATGAATGTATCAGGGTTTAGGAAGGCTATTTTTTTGGATGTTTTATGTGTATTGATTATTGCAATAAAAATGTGAATATACTCATCAATATATTCTTCTTTATCAATTAAACTTAATGATATTGCCTCATGTTGTCCCATAGGATAGGTCTCTATTAATTCAATTGGAATTACTCCGAAAAATTTAGAAAAGAAAAGGATATGTAACTTTTCTCTCTGAATTGTGCTATTATTTATGTCTTTTAGCCATTTAATTATAGAGGGTGAGTTATTTCCTTTTATATCTAATTCTGGCAAGAATATTAGATATTTCACATCTTTTGGGATCCTATAACAACTTTTTATTCTTTTTTTATACCTCATAAATATAGGCCTTTGAATACTCTCAATAGAAGCAAATAATCTTCCATGGGTTTTATAAATTTTCTCATATTTTTCAAATAATGCGAGATTCTTATCAATAACACTAAGACATTCATATAGTTTTGGGTGGGAACGGACCCTCTGCTCAATTAATTCCCATAAATTTCCATCGTAAATTGCTTGTCGAATATTTTTTAGCTCTGTGTAAGAAAGATATAGATTATGCATTGCTAATAATCGTGTTTTCTCACTATAATCACATCGTCTTACTTCATCGGGGGTGTACTTCGAACAAATTGGGCAATTACACGGAAATTCTTTCAGGTCATCTAATAATTTTGTGCCTGTGGAGGTGGTGAAGTATCTATTTTCTTTAGCATATAAAATATATGCGGCTGAATCCATAAGATCACATCCACAGGCAACGGCTAACGAAAAGAATTGCGGTAACCCTAATCCAAACATGTGAAGTGGTTTGTTGGAGATGATATGTCTCTTAACTGTTAATAAGATTTTTAAGACTTCATCAAATCTGTAATCGAGAAAGAATTTCACTAATCCTCCGATTGCATATATTCCAAAATCTAATTTACTCATTTCTTTAGAACTTATTTCTAATAATTCTGGATATTTTGCCCCGTGTATAGGTCCAATCCAGCAACATTCTTTTGTCCTTCTCTGGAAGTTTGACTTGGCCCTATCCAAACTCGTTTCCATTTTCCTTTGCGCTTGATTGAAGCTATCACCAGGTTGCACAGGGATATCTAAAATTACGGGAAAGTCTGATCCTATATCTTCTTGAAATTTCTCTATTTCTTCAGCAGTTATATGAATATCTTTATCATTATACATATATTGTTGGAACGCTCCACTATCCGTGGCTATTAATCCCTTAAATCCTAAATAGTCATTTAAGCCTCGATCTAAAACCTTTTCTCTTTTTCCCTCATCTTGGTATATAATATATGAATTAGTAAAAATACAGTTAAATCCAATCTCTTTTATTAAAGCGGGTTTTACAATATTATCATATGGGTGAACGACGGGTATTAAATTTGGTGTAATTACTTCATAATCCTTATAGTTTAATTTTCCTATCCGACCTAAGGCTTCGGAATCTATTAATTCATATTCCATATATCATCAAATTTTTTAATCGAAAAATTCGTTTAGACGATTATTTTTAGAAAGGTTGCATAGCCAATCAATTTTTCCAATTTCATAGTTTTTTATCTCGTCATCTTTTAGTATCTTTTTAATAATCTCTAATGCTTCATCGATTTTCTTTTTTGAAGTGTCAATTTCATATATAGGGCATTTAAGATCTTTTTCAAGAATGTAATTGGTACTATTTCCTAAAATTTCTGCTTGAAGGTTTTCTATAACTTTAGATTCTTTATAACCCCTTTTCTCGAGTCTTTTCTTTAGAATATCTGGATGGCATCTTAAAATTATGACTATATCAATAAATTTATTCGGAACTATATCAGCAAAATGTCCTTCAATAAAAAAAAAGTCATTTTGTTCATTTTGAGCTTTTTCTATTGCATCTATTAGATATGGGATTAATTTATCGAAATCTGCAATATAGGTGTCCCTTTTTTCATCATATTCCTCAATGAATTTTTCAGAATGAACTAGTTGGTTAATTGAGATAAATTTAGAATCCAGAATTTTTGAGACCTTTTTGGTGAGGGTTGATTTCCCGCATCCGGGTGTTCCTGTAATTATTATAGTTTTCATAGAATTAAATTATATATTTAAGGGTATATTAAGTGGAAAAGAGTTGATAATTTAAAATGCTTCTTACAAAAAATTTTAGAAATGTAAATATTTGGCTAAAATAAATAATTGGTGCGGGGAGGGGGCTTCGATCCCCCGACCTCACGGTTATCAGCCGTGCGCTATACCAAGCTAAGCCATCTCCGCACGATTTATATTGGGATAAAACTAAAAATAAAAATATTAACTGGTGTTAATATTGTTTATGTGTAATAATTTTAATAATATATACTTAAAAAATTTTTTTACAATATAAACGAGCTATTAATAGAATTGAATTCCTAATAATAATTAATAAATTATGTCTGATAAACTCAAATATTCTGTTGTCGGTCTCCAAGATTTTGTTATTTCGTTTGAAAAATATTGCGAACCATGTGAGATTCAACAGCACTGCGAATATGGAAGAAACAATCCTTTTTCTGTGAAGATTAATTGTAATGATATCCAAAGTGCCAAAGAGAATGTAAAGTACGAGAAATTAAAGAAGCTTCAGAAAAGTGAAGATATTTCTCTCTCTTATGATGATTTAATAAAAAAAATTAATATCAATATGCAATCGATTTTTTCCGATATATGGAAAAATAGAGTCAAAAATAAAAAACGAGAGATACGCTGTCTCGATTCTAGCAAAGTGGACCCGATTTTAGTGGCTCAACAGGGTCAAGATTGGTGGAAGGATTTTAACCGCACTATGAACGCAATTCATGAGGAATGCGAAAAAATTCTCTGATTTTTTCTTTATCATGATTTTACTGTTTTAAGATGTATCTTTTATAACTATTTCTTGTTCCTCGATTTTTGTCCTGTCTAAGAATGATAGGAAGCTTTCATATCGATTCTTGAGATTTTTATTCATCTTATTCAATTCAGAAATCTCAAAGATTTTATGAAAAGCGTCAAGATTTAACATTTGAATTTTTTCTTTTATTCTTCTATTAATATCGATGTATTTATTGGTCCATGATAAAAGAAAGTCTCTTAGGGGTAGATTTTGAGAAGAGCGGATGCAAAAAACCCCAAATTTTTGAAACTCCAAGTCTGGATATTTCCACCAACTTTTAGAAATCGGGTAATATTGTGTACCGAACTTTTTATGATAATAAGATTCATTTTCATAGGAGGGAGTACCCGGGAAATTATGATATTGTTTTATGTTAAAGATTATTTTATTACTCTGAGTCGTTTGGATAATCTTTTTCATGCCTTCAAACGCCCGATCTAAAGTGTCGGAAGTTTCCCCTGGATGGTTTAATAAAATGTTAAGAACACATTCATACTTTAAATCATCATGAATTTTCAATATATGCTCAAATGTACGCAAGTAATTCGTCGGATTGTTGGTTTTATTTAGTATTTCTAACATTGTATAAGAAAAATGTTCGAGTCCATACATATTATAAATTTTTTTCTTATGGAGTCGTTTTAGTAAATCCTCATTGAGTATGTCCAATCTGGTTTCTGTCCAAATTGAATTTATATTCTCAAAATCATAATTTTTCAGAAAAGCGTCTAACCATGATTTACTAAAGCCAAAAATACTATCTAAAAAACCAAATTGCTTTACATTATGGTCTTCTCCAAATTCCACCATTTGTTTTACTTCTTCTACAGCTCTTAGAGGAGAATAGGCTCTCCAAGGTTTAATAGCATTACAATCTTTTCTTAGATTCTGTTCCATACAGAAATTACAAGTATATGGACATCCTCTACTTAGATTTATCGCCAGATTCGGAATATCTCCGATATACTCGCTCAGAGAAAGGTTTTCAAAAGTCATAAGAGGGAAATCATCGAGATTAGCAATAAATCTTTTTTCCATGAGGACTGGTTTATTTTGTTTTTTTGAATCGTTTTGAATAATCATTGAAAGAGGAATCTCTCCTTCTCCCAAAACTATATAATCAATTAAACCAGGTTTTGAAAGGAATTCTGCAGGATAGGCAGTCGTATGGGCACCACCAATCACTACCAGACATTGATCATGATATTGTTTGAAATAATTCAATATAATCCCTGTAGGGAGATATAAAGTACTGAATGAGCAAGAAATACAAATTAATGTATCTGAACCAAGCTCAAAATCCAATCGGCTAATGAGATGATCCATTTCAAAATTAAATTTTTCAATATCACCATATGAATAATCTTCAATTGTCAGGTTTCCTCTCTTCTGTTCTGCAGGTAAATATAATGTTCCAAAATCCAATTCTTTAAATTTGTATTTTAGATAATTTTCAAGATAAAACGGCCATACCAGTAAAATGTCAGATAATTGTTTTTCAATTAAAGTAAATGGTTGAAGAAATAAAATATGCTTGATCATAGTCTACCATTTTAATCTAAAAATTCTTGTATAAAAACTCATAAAAAAACTTGAATTTATGTGATTTTTAAATATTTTAATTCAAAATAAATCATCGAGTATAAATGTACAATCAAATGAATCTGATCAAAAAAAAGAAGGTCATAGATTACATATTGGATTATATTAATCATAAGGGAAGGATTAAAGCTGCATTATTACAAAAAATAGAGAATCGGGTTTTTGATAAAAGATTTAAGATTAATATTTCGCAAGAAGAATTATACGAAATTCTAATTGAGCTTGTTGAAAAGAAGAGAATTCAATTAATTATTCCGGAGCTTATATTCTTAAGCTGGAAAAAAACGTTCTTCAAGGATCTAGTCTATTTTGAAACTAATGAGTATTATAAGAGAACTTTTGATTATGAGGTAAAAGATATTGCAAAAAATAAGTCTGAAGGAAAATATTTTTTTGATTCAAGGAAATCTAAAATACCCAAGGAATTTATCCAGAATCTGAAAATTCTAATTGAAAATCGACCAGAAATCAAATCAAAAATAATATTTTATATTCCTTACAATAGTCTACCTATTTTTATATATGAAGATAATTTCGAATTATTTCCTATTGATAAAACAGGAATTGCGAAAAAGAAGAAATATTGCGATGAGTATATTTACCAAAAGAAAACATTGAAATACCCATTGAAAGATCAAGCATCCGACCTAAAAATAATTAAAAACTATCGCGAAAAATTTATGTGTTTCTATATAACACTAATAGAATCGATACAATATGAGATTATAAAACAACAAAAAAAAGTTGTCAAAATCCGAAAATACGAAGGAAAACTATGCAAAAATATTGAAAAATTTGGATACTACTGTTTTCAATACATGAAGAGTGACTGGATTGAGGCGGAGCCAAACCCACTAAGATGGGAAACTTTTTTCAATATTTTGAAATCTCCGATAAAAATTCTAAATTTTAATTTTGAAAGCTTAGAATTTCACGGGAGAACGTTCAAATGTCTTATTAATCTCAAATTAGGAATCGAGATAGCTCAAGAAAGAAAAATATTAATTGATTATCTCAAGAAAGAAAATTTTTCACAATTCAAATTAGATAAAGATACAAAAGAAGTTCTGATGGGTAAAAATATATATTTGAATGTTCCCTGTCCCTCTATTGAATATCTATATTTTGTCGTTAAATATTTCTTCTATTATAATATGTTCAAATTTTTTTCATACAGTTTTCCTATTTTTCAAGAAAAAAATCAAGAAATTTACTTAAAAGATAAAGAAAAGAATCTCTATGAAATATTTTTTCCTGTTCTCAGATGCCTTTTTAATTATGAAGATGATGAATTCAATTTTAAATATTACACTTTAAATGCTGATGAATTAGAGATAATATATAATAAATTTATGTTAAATGAAGTTAAATCTATTGAAAAAAAAATGTTTAAATATTTCTTACTAAAATTCTCAAAAATCTTAAAGAAAGATAAAACAGAGAAACGAAAGTTTTAAATATAATATTTGTGTATAATAAATTTGCAAACGGGTTAATTTTAGTTCAGTCACTTAATCATTATTTTATTGATTGATGGGACAGTACTGGTTCAGCTAGTGAATGCGGTTTTAATATTAATCAAAGGTTTAGAGGTTATAATATGGATATAAAAACAGATATGAATTATTTTTCAAATTCTTGCCCAGAATGTGGCGGAAAAATCATTCCAGTCCAAGAAAAGGGAGAAAATGTCTGTCGAAAGTGTGGATTGGTTGTGAATGAAAGGATTCTAGATATCTCCCATAGTGGAAAACGAGCATTTACAAAACAAGAAAAGGAGAAAAGAGCTAGAACGGGATCTCCAATCTCTATTCTTCTACCTGATATGGGACTTAGTACAATAATAGATAAATCAGGTATTAAGAGCCCCGATCTTAAAAGAGCGGCTAAATGGAATTCAAGAATGACATGGGATAAAAGAAATATGTTAATAGCTACTACAGAATTAAAAAGAATAGGGAGTAATCTTAATTTGCCATCCCATATAAAAAAAGCAGCTATTAGACTTTATATTGAGGCCTTTAAAAAGAAATTATTAAGAGGTAGATCAATAAATGGAATGGTGGCTGCTTGTTTATATTTTGCTTGCAGAAAAAGTAATATTCCTAGAACATTGCAGGAAATATTGGATGAGACCTCAATAAGTGCAAAAAACGTTAGAAGATGTTATCGGACACTCATAAGAGAATTAAAATTAAAAGCTCCGTCAACTGACCCTGTTTCTTTAATTCCTCGATTTATAGCCGAATTAGCACTTAATACCGATGATGAAAAAACTACTATTAAAATATTAAAAGCCTTTACATCAAATTTTTCTATTAGTGGGAAAGATCCAAAGGGTTTATGCGCTGGAGCATTATATTTAGTATGCAAAGCAAGAAAAAAGAGAGTATCTCAAAAAGAAATTGCTAATTTAGTTGGAGTAACTGAGGTAACTCTCAGATCCAGATATAAGGAGATTGTTAAAAAATTAAATATTAAAGTTTAAATTTAAATTTCTTTTTTCATTAAAAACTTCAGAAAATCTGGTAAAGTAATCAGATATTCTTGAGCATTTGGTAAATGATTTTTTATTTTAACAAATAATTGGGAATAGTGATGAGCTCTTTCTTTCTGTTCAAGTACATCGTTTCTCGTTTGTTCTCTTATCATTTCGACTGGAATACCTCTCATAACGGCTCTTGCTTGTATCACCAGACCTGGAGGAACTTGACTATTATTTAAAATGACACAACCCTCTCCGATAGATGTTTCCTCAAAGATTATGCTTCCTTCCATAATCTGCACATAATCTTCTAAAAAACTCCCTAAAATTGTTACGCCCGTTTCCAATATACAATAGCGACCAATATGAATAGAACTTTTAGATGACCGGGTTAGTAATACAACACCATTAAAAATTGTAGAGTATTCTCCGATGTTTATTTTAGAATTTTCTGCGCGTATAACCGAACCAGGCCAAATGATCGCATTATCATTCACTTTTACATCTCCAATTAATGTTGCTTGTGGAGAGACGTAGGCATTTTTACTAATTTCCGGTTTTTTGTCATTATATTCAATTAAAACCATAATTAATCCATCCGTTTATTTTTATACATTGAATATTTTCAATTCATTTAAATTTAATTGTATTGATGATATAGACTCTTTTATTAAGATAATTAGTGATAGTCTAAAAACCAAGCTAATAAGTTTTAGAATATCTTGAAGGGATCATCTGATTCAAAAATTAAAAAATCATCATGGGGAAATTCTAAACTTAAAAAGTTCCTTAAATTCTGTAAAGCTAACATTTCTGTATCATGCTGTGAAATATTAACGATACATAAGCCTAGTTCTTGTGCTAAGTTCGCTAAGTAGTGGTTTAAATTGCTAGAAATATAGCAATCGCTTCCCATTTTTACGGCTTTAATAATATATTTTCTCTCTTTTGTATCACCCCCAACTACACATATATTTTCAATTCTTTTTGTTAATTCTCCAACATAAAAAATATTGCTTTCATTCAAATTTCTTCTCACTCTTTCTAAAAGATTTTTTAAAGTAAAATCATGATTAGATTGTGCTAATTCTAATGGTCTACAGATTCTACCTATGGGAATTGTTCTATTATTTTCCTTAATCTTAAAAAGATTATCTATTTTCAAATACAGAGTTTTAGCAATGATTTCAGATATCCCATTTTCTGAAGAAATAAAGGGACTGTTTAGAATGTAGATTGAAATGGGATATTTCGAAAGTAAATTCAACTTATTTATTAAGAGATGTCTGAAATGGGAAATTTTACCAGGAAAAATTGGATGGTGGGATATTATTAAATTTACTTTCTTTTTTAGAGCATAATAAATAGAATCTATAGTTAGATCCACACAAATTAAAATCTTGCTGATGTTCTTTTCTAATTTAATATCTCCATATTGTAATCCTGTGAAATTTCCTCTTATAGAATAATTTATTGGAGCGATCTTATTTTGCAAGATTTCTTTCAGTTTTTGATATTGCATAAAGACTCATCTAAAAAATTTCTTAGTCAAAAAATTTCTTTTCAAATAAAAAAAAATTGAGTCCGTTAATTTTTAGGTTTTCAATGAAAATCAATTATGAGGGGGGTTTATAAATATTAATAGACAAAAAATAATGCAAAAATGAATCTTAAAAATTTTGGAAAAAGAATAATCAAGAAATTTAAAGAATTTTTTTCTGATAATTATGGGGGTAACTTGGTTGAATATGCATTATTATTAGGTTTTGCCTTTTTTATCTTCTTTTTGGTTTTTAGTATTATATCTTCTATTATGGATTGGACTTTAGGATTGTCTAATGACTTTTTCAATCTTTTTGGAGGATAGCCAAATAAATATCCTGATTTACAATTATAATAGTTTAATAATACATTTGATAGAAAATTTTTTAGTTAATTTTCATCATATTTTATTATTTTATCATAATCAAGTTTAAGATTAAATCGTTTTTTCCAATCTTCAAGATGGTCAAAGAGAAAATCCCTATCTATCCCGAGATATTCCAAAAAATGACTTAATTTAATTGTTTTGGTACCTTTTAATAATTTCTTCAATTTCAGTTCTATCCTTGTAATATCTGGTTGTTTTCTCTTTCTTGATCTTAATTCCTCTAATAAGGGGAAGTTATTACTATTATTAAAAAAATGTTGAACAATATTTGTAATGACTGCTGCTTGAGTTCTTCCAAAAACGCCCACTAACTCATCGATTAGGTCCATATATGTCTTACTTAAAGTAACAGTGGTACGTTTAGTCTCGGTCATTCAAATTATTCCATTATTTTTATTGAAAACTATATTTCATATATTTATCAACTTATTTAATCTTATGCTTATTTATGCATTATTATCATCAATAAGCATCATTTATATATTAAAAAGTCTTTATATTAGTTAGAGAACTTGAAAAAGTTCAATATTCATAATGTCGAAAAAATGTCGAAATTTTGTGGAGGAAAAAAATGGCTAATAATATTGTGGTTGAAAATTATATTGAAGATTTCGAAATTGTCTCACCCCTTCAATACAATTTGTTACAAATACTTAAAAATGAAGGTCCTTTAACTCGAAAACAACTTGTAAATGAGTTGAATACACCAAGGACAACTATATATGATAATTTGGTGAAATTACAAAAACAAAAGGTCGTAGAAAAATTTTCTAGAAATAACGGAAAACGTGGAAGACCTAAGGTTTATTGGAAAATTTCAAAATAGTATATTACTAAGTGCAAGATCTTCGTCTGTGGGTTTGGGCCTTTATTTCCTTTTTTTATTAAATCCTTTTATAAAATGAATTTTAATGTGATAATAATAATATCACATAAACAGTTCAATTTCCACTCCATAAAAATCTAAAAATAGATAATAAAAAAGAAATATATAATAATCATAAAAATGGATCCCAGTAAAGAAATTTTTCTTATTTAATAAATTATATTATCAAACAATCAATAATTAGATTTCATTCATTCCAATCCCGTACTTTCCAGTGGAAATAATGGAGTCTTAAAAAAACATTTAATTGTAAATGAATATATTAGGTAAATAGTTGGTTTAAAAATGATAAGTTATAAAGAATTAGGATTTAAAAATACGAATAAAATGTTCGAAATTGCTCTTAAAGAAAAATTTGCTATTCCAGGATACAATATTAATAATCTAGAACAATTGCAAGCAATAATAAATGGTTGCGGAGAAACAGATTCACCTGTTATAATTCAAATTAGTAAAGGAGCAAGAGATTATGCAAATCAAACGATGTTGAGATATCTAGGTCAAGGAGGAGTGGAAATGGCCAACGAATTAGGATATAATATACCCATTGCTCTTCATTTAGACCATGGAGATTCTTATGATTTATGCAAATCCTGTATCGATTATGGCTTTTCAAGTGTAATGTTCGATGGAAGTCATTTGGATTATGAAGATAATGTTAAAATTACTAAGAATGTTGTGAAATATGCCCATAAAAGGGATGTTTCTGTTGAAGCTGAACTAGGGGTATTAGCTGGAATAGAAGAGCATGTTAAATCTAAGGAACATAAATATACTGATCCAGAACAAGTAGAAGAATTTGTAAAAAGAACTCAATGTGATTCATTAGCTATTGCAATAGGTACTTCTCATGGAGCATATAAATTTAAGGTTGAAAAGGAAGAAGATATACCTGAATTAAGATTTGACATCTTAAAAAAAGTTAAAAACCGACTTGGAGATTTCCCAATAGTATTACACGGATCTTCTTCAGTCCTTCAAAATTATGTAAAAATAATAAATAATTACGGTGGATCCTTGAAAAAGGCTTTTGGAATTCCAGAAAGTCAATTAAGGAAAGCAACACAATATGGTGTAAGTAAGATTAATATTGATACTGATGGGAGATTAGTTTTTACAGCAATGATTAGAAAATTCTTATCTGAAAACCCAGAGATTTTTGATCCCAGAAAATATTTAGGATTAGCAAGACAAGAATTAACCGAAATGATTAAAAGGAAAAATGAAGAAGTACTTAATTCAGCTGGTAAGGCGCCTTTAATAGTTTGAATGAACAATATATCCCTACTTTTTAGGGATATAATAATATTCATTTATATTTTTTTGATATACATCTTTATTACTACCGATTTTATTGACTCTAGGTCTTTTTGTAACAGAATCTCTCCTGAAGGTAATACCCATTATTTCTAAAAATGTATTAAAACCGTCTCTAAGATTTTGTGGTGCCAATGCTTTTCCTTCCAAACCAGGAGTTCCTTTAAAGACCATAATTGAGTCGGCGATGAAATCTTGAGTTATAATATCGTGTTCAACTACAAAGGCAGCTTTCTTAATTTCTTCTATTGATTTTCTAATTAATTGAGCGACTTGTAATCTCATTTCTACATCTAAAAATGCCGAAGGTTCATCAAGTAAATAGATATCTGCTTCAGTTCCTAAACACTTCGCAATTGCCACCCTTTGTAACTCACCGCCACTTAGTTCTGAAACCAACCTTTCTTTAAGGCTAGCTAATTTGAGATTTTCAATTAATCTCCTTTTATATGCTTGACTTAAATGAGAAGCTAATTTGATTTGATTCAGATATTTATCCACCTCTGTATTTTGATCAAGTCTAATATATTGATGCTTGATGGACACATTCAATTTTCCATCATCCTCAGAAAACATTTCAATTTGATTGTCATTTGATTCAATATTTTCCGCTATCATATTAATAAAAGTGGATTTTCCGATTCCATTTGGTCCCAGTATACCAATAATTTCCCCCGCATGAATATCACTTCCCATTACTTCAAGATGGAAATTACCCAGAGTTTTCTCCATATTTTCATATGAAAAAATGACATTTCCAGAGTCAAATAAAGATTCTTGAGGAGGTCTCTCATGAAATCTTATTGGTTCTTCCCTAAAACGAATATTTTCATCTTTGATATATCCGTTAAGATATATATTAATACCCACTCTGACTCCTTGAGGATGAGATATAATACCATACACCCCTGGTTTTCCGTATAATAATGAGACATAATCACTTAGATAATCAAGAATTGCAAGATCATGTTCGACAACAATTATTGTCTTGCCAAAATCAGTCATGGATCTTATTAATTTCGCCATATTTATTCTTTCGCTAACATCTAAATAAGAACTTGGTTCATCAACTAAATAAACATCACCATCCTTTAAATATCCCGCCGCAATAGCAACTCTTTGTAATTCTCCTCCAGATAATACAGATATATCCCTATCTAAAAGCTCTGTTAAGTTTAATTTTTCTGCAACCGAATCTAGTTGCTCGTTCTTGTCATTTTTTTTTAAAACTTCAAATACCTTTCCAGATACAAATTGGGGTATAGATGTAATATTCTGAGGTTTATGAACAATATTAACCTTTTCCTCTTTAAGATCAATAAAATATTGTTGTAACTCTGAGCCCTTGAAATAATCAATTATTTCTTTCCAATTTGGTTCATTTTCACCAAAATTCCCAAAATTAATTTTTAAATTACCCGATAAAATTTTTAACAAAGTGCTCTTACCAATTCCATTTTGACCTATTAATCCTAATACCTTTCCTTTTTTTGGGATTGCCATTCTAAATAAAGAAAATTGATCGGGACCATATCTATATGTCATTTCATTTTCCAATGGATCTGGTAAATTAATAATGCTAATTGCTTCGAATGGACACTTTTTAATACATATACCACAACCTGAACAGAGACTTTCCGTAATTTCAACTTTATTGATTTCTTCATTTAGAACTATTGTTTTATCTCCAGTTCTAACTCTCGGACAATATTTAATACAGGGTTTCTCACCGAAAGGACTGCATTTATCTGGTTTACATTTATCTTTATTGAGAACAGCAATCCTCATTTAAAATCACTATAATTCTAAATAAAAAATGATAAATAAATATAATCATTATAACAATCAAGATTTTAGCGGAGTAGTGAAATTATTTGGATACGGATTACCCAGTACATTGGTTAATAGAAATAATTGAGAAAATTGAAAGAAGAAATCCAGAAGCAATTACATTAGCTACAGGAAAAACACCTTCCGGTCATATTCATATTGGAATATTGAGAGAGATTATTATTTGTGATTCTCTAAGAAGGGTGTTTGAAATGAAAGGCAATGATATTAATTTTTATCTTTTCTTGGATAGTTTAGATGCTGCTAAGAGATTTCCGGACTATATTGATAAATCTTTTCAGAACAAGCATTTAGGGAAACCATTTTGTTCTATTCCTTGTCCTTTTGAAAATTGTGATTGTGAAAGTTATGCTCATCATTTTGGGAATGAATTAACATCAAGTTTCGAAGATTTTGGAATAAAAAATAAGGTGATTTGGACACATGAACTATATCAGTCAAAGGAAATGAGAGATAATATTGAAATTGCTCTAAACAATACGGATAGAATTAAGGACATATTACAAAAATATATTTTACCAACTTTGGATGATGAAAAAAAAGAGAATTTTCTTGAAACCCAAAAAAAATGGATGCCCGTTATGGCAGTTTGTGAAAATTGCAATAAAATTCAAAAACGTGCGCCTGATGGTTCTATAATTCCAAATAGAATAAAAAATTATGATAAGGGTAATAAAACAGTCAGTTATACATGTCCCGTTTGTGGATATGAAAAAATAGTATCTATTTATGAGGGAACCTTAAAACTTAATTGGAGAATTGATTGGCCAGCAAAATGGGCTCTATTTAAAACCACATGTGAACCTGCTGGAAAAGATCATTGTGTAAAGGGAGGGTCCTATGATACTGGATTAGAAATATGTCGTGAAATATATGGTTATCAAGGACCGATTAAAGTACCCTATGAATGGTTAAGATTGGGAGAAAGAGACATGAAAACATCTAAAGGAATAGTATTTACACCTCAACAATATTTAAAAATCGCAGATCCGGAAATATTCAGGATGTTAATTATGAGAACCAATCCGATGAAACATATCTCATTTAGGGTTGAAGAGCTTCCCCAATATCATGATTATTTCGAAAGAATGGAAAATATATATTATTCACTTGAAGAGACAGAATCCGAAGAAGAAAAAAGGTTCTTTGAATTCATGTACCCTCTAATTAAAATTAATCATGTCCAGAATAGAAAACCAAAAAGATTATCGTTTAATCTGTTAATATTCTTATCACAGATTCAAAATATACTCAGTACAGATAAACTCTATGAAAAGGCCAAACAGGTGATGAGTGATAAAAATTTCGAAATAATGATTCCTAAAGATAAATTCAAAATACAATTGAATAGAACAAAAAATTGGATAGACGAAATTAAAAAAATTCTGGAACAAGAGCAAGACCCAAAAACTAAGAGGAATTTATTACAGAAAATATCTATCTTTTCTATTCCCGAAGAAATAAATGGAGATCTAAAAGAAACACTTTCAGAAACTCAAAAAAAAGGAATAAGAAGTCTTAGAGAATTCATTCTTCAAAAAAATGATATAGATGCTGATGAGATACAGAATAAGATCTTTACTATAGCAAAGGAAGAATTAGAAATCTCACCAAAAAAATTATTTCAAGCGATATATAAATTAATTCTTGGAAAAAAATATGGACCCCGGTTAGGACCATTTTTAGAATTACTCGATAAAGAATGGCTAACTAAAAGACTAAATATTTAATTTTGCTCCTTTTTTCGAGAAAAGATCCCTTTGATTCGATTAAGTAAACCCTTTTTCTTCTTCTTTTCCTTTAGAAGTTTATAACAATCGGGACAATATGTATAGGACTCTTTAATCATTTCTCCACATCTTTGACAATGCTTATGTGGATAAATATAAGTTTCTGAATTTTTCTTATATCGTTCAAATTTGCTCAAATGTTATCACCAAATGTCACATTATTAAATAAGCTTTGATCTAATAAATCTTTTTCACTCCAGTTTTATTTATTTTAACACGGAAAAAATCTGCATTTTTAAGATCATCAAGTATATCCATTGGATAATTTGGAAATTGATTTTTAAATAATGTCCTATCTTTAATCAGATCTTCCAGAGACTGTTTCCAATAATTAAATACTTCATCTAAATAATCGGGATTCACTAAAGCAAAAACTGATCCACCTCCACCTGCCCCGGTTAATTTTGCAGCATATACTTTTGGATTTTTTTCAATTATTTTTATCAAAATATTATTCGCTAGTCCAATTCCGTATTTGAATCCTGCAATTTCCATTATGCTATTCATTATCATCGTATTTTCTTTGAAAAATTGACCTAATTCTTTCCAATCTCTCTTCATCAGCGAGAAACGCGCTTTCCACGCTATTTCTGAGAGTTTATTATATTTATCAATAATTTGTTGATTTTGATTAAGATATTCCATCCTTAATTTTCTGTGTACATCTCCACTATCGTGATAAGTACCAGAGAAGCAAATAATAATTGGGATAGATCTTATGTTATATATCTCATCAATTCTATCATATACAGCTAGTGGTTCAGATGCTATCCGTTTATGATGAAGCTTTCCAATATAGGAGCAAAAGGATAATCCACCCCTGGTTATTACATATCTATCACTATATCCCGCTGTAATTTTAAGGTCTTTATCTTCAACCTTTGTACACAATTCAGCTATAGTATCCTTATTAATTGGTATATCTAATTTATTTATATTCTCAGTATTATTTAAAAAACCGTAATACTCTGCAAGACCATATAATAAAGCAATAATGATGGCCGAACTCCCTCCTAAACCACTCTGGCGAGGAATAGTAGATAGGATTCCAATTTCAACTGGATAATCCCTAATTTGTTTCCAAAATTCAATATTAGTTTGGGAAATTCTATAAAAACTAGCATAGATTAGTTTAAATTCTCCATTTAATTTCATTTTGATCTTTTGGACATCATGTATCAATTCTTCTTCCATTGAGATATCTATTCTATATCTAGAATCATCGCTTACCTTATCAGATTCTATTCTATATAATTTGATTTTTGGATTTTTTTTCGTATATTTAAGATATAAAAAAACTGATAATGGATTTACTTTTCCTTCAATTGCCATAGCAGGCATCCAAGAATCTGCCTCTACAGCGTCTAAAGGATTAATTAAATTAATCCGTGAAGGAGCGTGTACAATGATATCTGGATTAAGATTTTGAAAATAGGTCTTTATTTGCTCATACATAGAAGTGTGTGGATATATATTATGTTTTTTTAGGGTGTATATCAATTAAAAATGGGGGTAATTTAAAAATATTAATCACAAAAATTTGGTGTGTCAGAAAAAAAAAATTCGAATAAATACAAATATTTCTATTTAATTCTATTTTTGACATCATTGTTTATCCTAACACCTTTTATTCTTTTTCGAAGTCATTTATTTGTGATTTCCAGCAATTCTATGGCGCCGACATTAAATTATGGTGACTTAATAATAATGACAAAAAAGAACCCAGAAAATATTTTGGCAGATAAAGACAATGGGGATATATTAATTATTAGAGGCCCAGAATATTTTTATAATAGAGGATTTGATCCCTCTTTTTGGAATCATCTTGATAACAAAACACCAATAATTCATAGAGCAATCGATAAGAAAAAAATAAACTCTACATGGCACTTTTTAACTAAAGGCGATAATAACATAGCCCCTGATGGATCTTATGCTTATTTAAACAAATCTAATGATTATTATCTAATAGAGGTTAATACTTCGGATGGGATATTTATTCCAGAAAGCGAAATAGTGGGTGTGGTTCTATTCAAGATTCCATTCATCGGATTTTTAAACATTTATTTCATACCAATATTATCTTTCATAATTGTATTACTTTTAATTCTTTTTATTTTTCAGATTAAGCACTATAAAGTAAGAATAGTAAAGGACTTAAAAACTCAAGAAGAGCCCAAAAAGCTTGTACTTAAATAATTTATATTGAAATAAAAAAGTGGAATGACTCAAAAAGGAAAATATCAAATATTATCCTATTTAATTGATGATGATTTGATTTTCTACAAAAGTATAAACAAAAATAAGAAACTTATTGCTTTTTCTCTTCTTAAAGTCAAATCGCTTCACAAAGTATTGCAAAAACTTTTCGATCTATTGTCAAACGACATGATCAGTTATTTTTCATTCCAAATTGATATTTATCAAGCTAAAATCTTATTATTTTGTATCGAAAGTATCAATAGAGCTAATATTAAAAATCTATTTAGAATAATAAAGAAAGAATTGATTTCGAATAACTCTCTCGAAATATTGAATGGAAATGAATTGGAAAAACATTATATTAACATTTTAGATTATACCATTAAACCTGATGCGAGATTAAAAAAAAATAATGAGAAGACCTTAACATTAGAAAATAATGAAAAAAGTGTAAAAATAAAATATTTTAAACTCAATCTGACCTCTATACCCCAAAAGGAGTCGTTTATCACTAGCTTTACTAAAATACTAGAGAATTTTAAAATGAGAGCTCGAATAGTATTTAATTTTAAGATTAACAAAAATTATCAAATAATATTCGCAGCTTATTTAATTATATTAATCGACAAAGAAGAAAAAATAAGTAATTTCCTAAAGGAAGTTAATAATTTCTATGAAAATCTTTTATTATCAAGGGAAGAATTAAATTTAGAGGACCTTGCTTATATTTTATGGAGATTACCAGTAATAGACTCTTATTATAATTTTAACGATTTATCTGCCTTTTTCAATGATGATTATCAAAGTAAATCTATTAAGATTTCTAGCTACCTAATAGATAAATGTAGGGAGAATGGAATTCCCTTTCTTAAAATTAATGAAAATATGATTTTAGTTAATAAAAAAATACTTTTTATTATGAATATTCAAATTGATATTAATTACATAAAAAGTATAATTGATAAATTCTACTCAAAATATTTTCTTTATTTTGTTATAATTAAGGAAAAAGAATATGAAAATTTATTGCAGGTTAAAGATATTAAAAAATTGGATGAACTTAAAATACTTGATAAATCAAAATTCTATGAGTTTGATTTTAATATTATAAGAAAAGGGAAAGAATTAGAAAATTCCTAAATCTATTGCAATATCTTGAGCAGAATAATCTGGATGTAATTTAATAAAGGCCTTTTTTTCTCCTTCAGGAGTTATTAACGTATTTACTTTAGTTACCTTCACTTCATATATTTTTTCAATAGCACGTTTAATTTGGCTTTTATTTGATAATCTATCGACTATTAAAACCAATTTATTTTCTCGCTCAATAAGATCAAAGGTTTTTTCTGTTACTAATGGTCTCTTTATTATTTTAAAATAACTTTCCAATTATATCAACTCCCTATATTTTTCTAAATCATTAAATGCTGATTGAGTCCAAACAATTAATCTTCCAGATAAACCACCAGGTGCCAAGTCGCTTATTGATAAATTCTCTAATTGAACGACATCAATACCTGGAATATTTCTTGCTGCTTTATAGATCCCAAAATCTTCTTTTATTACGATTAAAATGCTTCTTTTCTTTTTATATTTTCGTCCTCTTCGTTTACCTTTTCCTGCTCTAATCTTTTTACTATTTTTTTTAACTCTTTCCATCTCTTCCTTAAATCCTAATTCGCTTAATTTTGAATAAATTTGAGATGTTTTCTTAATCGTTTGTATTTTATCATCAACAACAAAAGGTATTTGAGGGACGTGATCAATTAGATGTCCCCTCTTCTTAACCCATTCTTTATTTCCACTCGCAGATATCGCAGAAATTAACGAGATTTTATTTAATTTTTTGTTAATTTTTTTTTTTCTGTTCTTTTTTGATTTTATTGGATGCGATTGCCTGCCCCCTCGGGCAAAAGGAACTCTTCCTACATTTCTTGCGGTAGGAAATCCCGAACCTTTTATCCTAGGGGCTCTAGACATACCATGACCAGTTCCCCAACCCTCTGCGGTATTCTTTAGTCCTGCGCGCTCATCTCTTCCTTGACTTTGTACCTTTTTACTCTGCGCTACTTCAATCGCCTTGTGAATTAAATCTTTCCGAGGTTTTCTTTTAAAAATTTTAGGTATATCAATAACTTCTTTCTTATTTCCATCTAAATCATAAACATTAATTTTTTCCATTATTTCTAACCTCTTTTATTTTCGTTGTTGGCTTTCACGATTAATAAATGTTATTTCAGGAGATTTGATACTAAAACCTTTAGCTGGTCTAATAGTTTTTCTCAATCTTATTAATCTCTTTTTTGGTCCAGGAACGGATCCTAATAATAGTAGATAGTCCCCGTTAATTTTACCATAATTAATAAAACCTCCCTTTGGATTAATTTCTTCTTCATTTTCTCCAATTAACATAATTCTTTTATGATACTCAGTTCTTTGATGAAATCCTAATTGACCTGGACGTGGAACTGAATATCTGACTCTTGCTGGATGCCAAGGACCTATGCATGCAACTGCTCTTTGAATTTTATTATTTTTCCTTGTAAGAATTTTTATACCAAATCTTTTAACAGGACCCTGAAAACCTTTACCTTTTGTTACTGCTATGACATCCAACATTTCACCTTCAATGAAAATATCACGCGCCCTTATTTCTTTACCCAACAATTCTAGGGCAAAATTTAACTCCTCTGTTGGATCTCCTGTCGAGTTTAATTTTATTTCAATAATATCTGGTTTTTTTCTGGGTAAGGAAGCTTTATCGGGTTGAGATTGGAAAATCCCTCGAATTTCACTCTTATCGTCTATAATTTCTAATGCATTTTGTTTGGATTTATCAATATCATATTTGTCCAAGTTAGGAGGATTAATTTTTCTTAGGAGGTTCTCATTAGTAGCTGTTGAAAAGACTTCCCCTGCAACATATTTCCCGTAGTCATCTTGCTTATATACTCGTACTCCAATTAGTAATAATGGTGGGACTTCGATTACAGTAACTGGTTTCATGAGTTCTTTTCCAAAATAAGGACTATTTTCTTGATCCTCTATATAAGTTATATGTGTCATTCCAGCTTTAAAGCCAGCGAATCCAAGAAAATTTATTTCATCTTCCGTATCTAACCAACTTCTAACTCGTCCTTTAATGTGTGCCGCTCTCTTTCTGGGAATGTATGCTAAAGAACCGTGTCGCGGAGCACTCTTTTTACGATGAGCCATTGCTATCACTTATGATTTAAACTTAAAAATATTTTAAATTAAATAAATTTTTTGATTAAGAACAATCCTAGGCTAATTTTATAGAGCTCTACTAGAAAAATTCAAAGTTAAAAACAAACTATTGTAGTTTATTATCTTGAGTTAAAAAAAATAATATGATTCGCAAAAATAACAAGAAAAACAAAGAAAATAGTCTAAATAGCGAATTTACAAAAAAAAACAATTTAAAAATTTATTGTAATAATTGTCTTGAAAAAAATGATAATTTCTTTAATGATTTATGTATAAATTGTATTCTTCAAGACTTATATAGAAATCAAAATGATACAATAAATTCAATAATTTTAGATTCCTTCAATTTTAGAGTGGAAAGGGAGCTTATTATGTTATTTTTTGAGTATTTTAATTTACTTGATAATCTGAAATCAAAATTTAAAAAATTATTTGAATTGAAAAAAGAGTGTATCTTTAAAGAATTTAGATGTGAAATTTTCAATAAAATATCGACTATATCAGATAAAATAAATTCTAATTTAAACCCTATTACTATTTATAAACATATTTTAATTTGTGAGTCAGAAATCCAAGAATATGATATTAAAACCTATTGTAAAGATTGTGTTTTGAAAATTCAACAAGAGATTGGGTCAATAGCAACCAAAATGAAGTCTCTTGGAATAATTGAAAAATATGAAAATTTTAAGTCCAAATCAGATCTTTATGATAAATATGTTAATTTTTATCAATTTTTATTTTCTAATTTTGTTGAGTTTTCTGCTATACAGAAAGGAATGAAACAAAGAGAAGAAAGCTTAGGAAAATTGATTTATACATATAGTATTCAAAAATTTGGAACTTATTCCATTTATATATACGGAATAAAAAATGAAATAGAAAAAAGATATGTTTTCAAGGATTTTTTCATCGATACTGTAAATAGAGAATATTATAGAAGAATCATAAAATATACGTATAAAAAGCTAGAGATGATAAAATTAGAAAAAATACTATCAATTGAAGATTTAATTGATTCATATTATTTTGAAGCAATAAAGCATATTGATGAAAAATTTGATATACCTAATATAACAAAGAAAAAGTTAGCTCTATTAGTTGCTATAAGGATGATTAATCTTGATAAGATCTTCCCACTTTTATTGGACGACTATATAGAAGAAATTTTCCTTGATTCACCTGATGATAAAATATATCTTAACCATCAAAAATTCGGGAGGTGTAGAACGGCAATAATTTTTTCGAAAAGTGAAATTGATAGAATAAAAACTCTATTTAGGTTATATAGTGGAAAGAGATTGGACTATTCCAATCCAAACTTGAAATTTGTATTAAAAAACAAATTCTTCTATTGTAGATTTACCTGTGATATTTTTCCCATAAATTCTAAAGGTTTTTCACTGGATATTAGAAAATTGAATAAGGATATATTTACTATTCAAGATCTATTAAAAAATGAAACCATTAATTCAAAAATCGCATCATTCCTATATTTTTGCGTGCTTAAAAATATCAATATAACTGTGACAGGTAGAACTGATTCTGGAAAAACTACCTTAATTAATTCATTAGATTTACATACTCCTAAAGAATTTAGAAAAATATATATTGAGAATGCAATTGAATCCTTAGATCAATTACTTTATGGAAAGCATCAATTAAAATTTAAAGTTAATAGCTTATCAGATAGTATAGATATACAAAACAAGAAAAGTGGACAAATCAAAAAACTTTTGCATAGAACTCCTGATTTAATATATTTGGGGGAAATCCTAACCAAGGAGGAATGTGATGCGATGTTCCATTGTCTCTCCGTTGGGTTAAGAGGTTTTCAAACAATTCATTCCAATGATATTAATTCATTAATTAATAGATTTCTTTATCATTTTCAAATAGAAAAATCATGTTTAAATGATTTAGATATTCTAATTCTCATGAAAAAAGATAAAAATGGACGTAGAAAGGTTGTCTCTATTAATCAAATCATTTATGAGAATAAATCTTTAGAAA
>WJIN01000064.1 GCA_014730295.1 Promethearchaeota archaeon
ATACATAGGGCATTTTTTGTAAATTTGCTGATAATTGTCGTATTCAAAGATATTGACTCTTTTACTCTCTATAACTCCTTTTAGCATTGAGGAAATATAACCTTGGGGTATAAAGACTAAAGTCCTTTTCCTTTTTTCAGAATAGGTGCCAGAACATATTAAAGACATTAATTCAACAATAGTAGAGTCATTTTCTTGTTTAAATCTTGTTGCAGGTGAACTAATATTATGAAAAAGCACGAATATATTAAAATCAAATTCTTGAATAGCTTTTTCTATTTTCACATAAATATCACTAATATTTTTTGAATTATCCCAATTTTTCCTTAAATCTTTTCCTAAATAAGTATTTTCAAACCCTTTACTTTTTAAATCATTTTTAATCTTTTCTAATACTCTTAGATTTTCTGGAATATAAGATCCGAGTAATAAAATTTTAATAGATTTATAAATACTTGATAAATCGAAAAATTCATTCATATATAATCAGATAATTATAATTTCCTTTCTTTTTATTTATAATTATTAACATGAACTATTTAAATTATGAGAGAGAAGAAATTTGTAAATGTTGTTATTATTTTAAATATTTTTAAAATTTATTTATAAACTTTTTCTAAAAAAATAACCCAAAACTTCTCCAAGATAGCTTTAATGTACAATAAATAAAGATTCCGATATTTTTATAGATCATTTAAAACTCAAAAGAATGAAGATCAAACCCCCAAAAAAATTGTGAGTTTTTAATGTATCAATCATTTGAAAAAGTATCTACCGCAATCAAGCAAGCAAATGGGGTCAACAATGGTCAGTATTTTCAGCTAATCCTCCATAAATCCCATTCCTGGCGAGATAATAATCTCCAATTTGAGTAAATTAGAGGAAAGTGAGGAGGCCGTAAAAATCATCAAGGATTTAATCAACAAATATCCCAGGGAAGCTATTTATTACGATACGTATGGGGAAATTTTAATGTGGTCAAATCAATTCGAGGAGGCTATTGAAAAACTTAAAAGAGCAATCGAACTTTTGGATAATAATGAGGCTTTAGAGTACGGCGAGGATCTCCGGCATGAAACCCATATAAAAATGGGAAAGTGTTATTTTTAACTTAATAAACGCGAACAAGCTCGGAAATATCTGGACAAAGGAAAAAAATTAGCTGAGGAAAGAAATAGTAAGAAAGGGATTAGTGAAGCAAATAAAATATTAGGGAAGATAAAATAAATCGGAAAAAATGTATAAAAAAATAATGAGCCAAATTAACAAAAAACTTAAATGTTTAACTCAATTTCAAGAGATTAATTCCTATAAGAGTATTTTTTTGATCTATAATACTGTCGACAGGGGATCGGCCAAATCGGCAAAAAAATATAGGTTAGAAGAATTAAAATATGACTGCCGAGATAACATTAAGAGTTTATTTCCAACCATAAGTAATAGATCTTTTGAACAAATTTGGAATAAATTAATGAAACATTATCGGATCTGTCACATTTCCATTTTTGAGGATTTTCTTAGAGAATTTAAGCGTAAACTCTATCGACGTTACTTTAAAGAAAAGATTGAAGATTTTATTTTAAATAAATTAAGAGAACTCGAATAAGAACAGAGAAATAAGATATTTAGAATATTAATTCCTATTTTAAAGAATAACAAAGGAAAGTGGGTAAAAGATCTTACTGATGAAGAATATAATCTATTAAATTCATTGGGTTTATTATTAAAAGGAGAGGAGTACAATTCTAATGGTTCCTATGAGGGATCAAGTTATTATCTACCCTATTATTTTGAAAAAATAATTCCCACATTACGCAAAATGGAAAAGGGAAAATCAAAGTTGCGGATTGACGCCGATGATGTAAAATTGGCAAAGGATTAACTTTCAATTCTATTTCAATTATTCAGTTTTTATAGCAAAGGAATATCCACTAAAACAAGGATTGAAATAGATATCGCATAACCTTTCCGCATTTTGGACATTTTGGATAGCAAAGGATTATATAATTCAAGACTTGAAAGATATTAAACAAATGAAAAATGCCAATGTTTCAAGATATAAAAACCCTTAATGACTACAAGTAAAAAATTTACCAAGATAGATGAATATCGTCCCATTTTCCAATTTTCCTAATATAAATTGTAATTCAGTGAAGGTTTAAAATTAATAAAGAGAATTTTAAAAAATATAAACATTTGGTTAAGAAAGTGAGAAAATTGGATGATCTAATAAAAAGGTTGGAAAGCCTTACAGAGGCTTCAAGAAAAACAAGGAAATTAAAAAATAAGAAGTTATAAAGAAAGAATTTAAAGTATATACAAATCTCACCCCTTTATGATTTTTATTCACTTTACGAGAAACTAAATGAAACCCAGTGGGGGGATTCGAAAAACAGATTTTTCTGATTGATGCTAAAACCCTTATAGAGGAGTATTTTTGATTAAGACATTAATTAAGGAACTTCAAAGGACTCAGAAATTATTAGAAGAATTATAGTCCGGCTTTCGTCTAATAATAAATATTTTCATTTAAATATATTGTTAGTTTTATTAATAATTAAATAAGATAAAAATTTTTGGTGATAGATATAGGATCTAATAATGGAAATTTAAGTGGAGTATTTGCAGAAAACTGGGAAGATTGTCCTGAATGTGGAGAAAAAATAAAGATTTTCACTTATTATGATAAAAGGATTCTTTTAATCAAAGAATCTGAATTATTAGAATTAGAATGCTTTTCTTGTGGCGCAGAAATTCATCACGTTTATGAAGGAGGAGAATGTGAGAAATGTGAAAAGGCATACTGTATTCATCCCGACTTTGGATACGATCGCGAAACAAAAAAATGTAAAATCTGCAGATACATAGAGGAAGTAGAAAAAGAAGGTTATGAACTTGTAAGCAATCAAAGCTTTAATCAAATTCGTTCACTTATGGAAAAAATTATCGAAAATAATAAAAATTATTATTTAATTGCTGAAAAGGCGGTAATTGAGTTAATAAAATTGATAGAAGATATTCTGA
>WJIN01000065.1 GCA_014730295.1 Promethearchaeota archaeon
GGATTTGCGAAAGGTAATACAAAGGCTCCATAGAGATTTTCTCTGACCATTGCTGGACTCATTACATTTTTAAGGCCTTTTAAGGCACCACAAGTTCGTGGGAATAAGGTACTTAAAAATCTACGGCTTTAAAATTATAGAAAATTATTTGCTCTAGGATAAGTCTCCTATAGTCAATCTCTCATTTAATCCTTGGATTTTTACGTTGAATTTTTCCATGGAAACCTAAACCAAATATATTCACTAACAAGGTACTCAAAAAGGTTGATATCGAACTCCCTCAGTTTAGAGTAATATTAGATTCTCCTTATTGAAATTGGTAATTGTAACATACAAATAAACAAATTAATAAGGAAAACTTGAAAGATAAATCCCTATAAGATATAGAAGTCCTTGAATATGTGCTTTTTTATAAAAAAATTCAGATTGAAATCCTTGGAGATGTAAAATATTGAAAATACTAAAAGTAGTAATAAATATTAAATAGTTTTATTATTATTAAATAACATAATACAAGTAAATTTTGAAAAATTACATTTATTCCTAAATATTTTGAGGATCGATTATAGTGGCATCCGATAAGAAGAAAATCAGTAGAGTTATCGATTTTATGAAAAAAGGCTTGACCAGCTTAGCTGATGAATTAGAAGGGACGGTAAAAAATATAAATGATTTCATTGATTCCCTCCAAAAAGCTGAGAAGGATCTGAAGGGAATTAAGGTTGAAAAGGTTAAAACAGTAAGTACTTCATCTCAAAAAGTGGTCGCTCCCGCAGGAGATGCGAAATCAACAGCTGCTAATACCTTATTTAGTTTGTTAAGCGGTAAGCAAGAAGCTCCAGCAAGCTCAGCACCCGCGGCATCGGCCGAGGCAGGCGCGCCTACACCACCATCATCAGGTGGAGGACCTCCAAAAGCACCATCCGGAGGAGGTGGTCCTCCGAAGGCTCCGAGTTCGGGACCACCTAAAAAATCGAATTTACCCTCACCACCATCTGGAGGCGGAGGTCCACCTAAAGCACCGAGTTCAGGACCTCCAAAAGCACCATCTGGAGGGGGAGGCCCACCAAGCTCAGCCCCGGGAGGAGGGGGACAACCTAGCGCGCCTAAAGCAGGTGGCGGATTAAGTTCATTACGAGATGAAATGTTAGATGAATTAAACCGCCTAAAGAAAATAATGCGCGGCGAATAGTCAAGCATTTTATTATTAAATCTCTATTTTCTCATAATTTCACTTCAGTATTCTTTTTCTATAGATTCTTGTCTGTGTGAAAAGCTTATACTTTTATATTGTGTTTCCAATCTTTTAAATAGTATGTCAAGTAAAAAACATATTATATGCGAGGATCATGACGTTCCAATTGTAATACCTAAACGCGTAATGATCTTCGCGCCTCATCCTGATGACGAATTAATCTCTTGTGGAGGAACCATTCTCAAATATAACGCTCTCGGTTCTCAAATCTCTATTGTCATTGCCACCCCAGGTCTTGGAGGGTATGCGAAACAGGAGGAGAAGCACAATATCGCAACTACACGGGAAGAAGAATTAGAGGATGTGAGTCAAATTTTAAACGCCGAAGTTATCGAACTTGGATATCAAGATTTACAGATTAATCGGGATAAAGTCTCGAGGATTACTAATATTATCAGAGATATGAGACCGCATGTGGTGATGCTCCCCCATTTTTCTGATTTCCATCGGGTCCATCGAAATCTTTCATTAATTGTGCGCGAGAGTATCTATCATTGCGCTACCGGCAAAGCCTATGGAGGTCATAGTAGAAGTTGGACCCCCTTAGGAGTGTATTATTATGAATCTCCATCTTGTAAGTTCCAATACATCGATGGGTCGGTGTTTGTTATCGTTGATATTGAAGAATATTGGAAAGAGAAGAAGGAGATTTTTAATCGAATCTATAAATCACAGAAGGAAGTGCTGAAAAGAGTGATAGATTGGGCAGAAGATACTGCGGTTTTACGTGGAAATGAAATCAATACGAAATTTGGCGAAGCCTTCATACCTGAAACGACCTATACCCCTCTAAAAATCTTATTAGGATAATTAAAATCAGCAGAATCAAGAATAAATAGAGAAAGGTAATGTCGATATCTTTAGATTTTATATCAAAATTTTTTAGTCAATAATTTATTTATTAATCAATATCGTTTATTTGAAGGAAAAATCGAGCTTAATTCAAATGCCAAATCTAACCGTTGTAATGGATATAGGTCAGTTCAGTAGCAAAGTGGGTTTTTCTGGAGAAGATAATCCTTCTATGGTATTTTTTACTATTGTGGGAAAGCCTAAATACGCAGATTTTGAAGGTCAGTTCACCAAACAGAAACAAGAACTTTATGTGGGCGATGAAATTCAATCACTAGGGTTATACAAGATTTATCGTCCTATTGAACAAGGGAGAATCACCGATTGGACTTATTTCGAGCGAATAATGGATTATATTTTTTACAATTTGCGAGTGGACCCAACTGTGGTGAACATATTGTTCGCGGTGCATCCACTATTTCCAAGGGCAGAACTCGAGCGGCTCTTTGAACTCTTTTTAGAAAATTATCAATGTATGGCCTTTTATCCGGTGCTCGATCCGATGCTTACACTTTATTCAGGAGGGTTCCAAACAGGGCTGGTGGTTGAAATAGGCGACAGTGGCACGAGAATCACACCCATTTATGAAAGTTTTAAATTAGACCACGCCATAGAAACGCTGGAGATAGGAGGGCGTATACTTACCCGCTATATGGGAGAAACGTTAAAAAACACTACTGGATTCAATGTGGATTCATCCATTCGAAAAGAACTTGTTCGGGCAATTAAAGAAAAGGCGTGCTTTATTTCATTGGATTATAAAGAAGATTTAAAGCGTAAGGAGCAATATAAAAAGGAATATTCCTTACCGGACGGGTCGACCATTACTTTAAGTAAAGAACGTTTTATGGTTCCTGAACTCTTATTCACCCCTACCCAAGATTCAGAGCACAAACCATTACATAAGGCCATTATGGATGTAATCAAAAAGTGTGATCTCGATATTCGGCAAGAATTATTGAATAATATCTTTATTTCAGGTGGTTCTTCAATGTTTCCTAATCTCAAAGCAAGATTGTACCAAGAGTTAGAATTAGAGCTCGCTCGGAGGAAAAAACAAGATCAGACAATTAAGATCGTAGCCCCGCGTGAGAGGACTTTTTCAGTATGGGTGGGAGGATCAATTCTTACCATGATTCCGGAATTTTCCGATAACTGGATCACACGAGCCGAGTATTATAGAAATGGGATACCCGAGGATTTATTATAACTTCGAAGAAATCGACATTTGATAATATCCTCATATTACTTTCTAATTTAAAATTAAGTTTGTTATATCCTCATAACACATTATTAAATTTATTGAGGATGTATTATGGAAGGATTCAAAATGAGAGATTCTGAGACCGTCAACCTAATGAAGAAATATTATAAACCAGACTATTCAAAGTTATTTAATAAGATCAAAAATATTAAGGCTCCAGTTAAAAATAAGCTTTTACGGGCGTTATTGGACGGTGCATGGCATTCTGAATTAGAACTCATTAGAATTGCCAGAAAGCAAGAAAATTATATCGGTTCGGTCACCTTAGGGACGATGGTGAATTCATTAAACCATGTTCTTAAAAATGATTATTTAGAAAGGAAACAAGTGAATGGCAAGATGTACTATAAACTTTCAGATAATTATGTTGGCCTAACAAGAGCCGCGTATACCAAATTCCAATACGAGCATAAAGATTTAGAGAGATAATGAGATCTATTTTTTACATTTCACTTTTTTTCAAGTAATGCAAGGCTATTATATTTAATATCAAGATTAGGAGAATAAGATAATAACCTAAGCCCGCAGTATAGAAAAAATCTACTAAATTTCCTAATATCGTTAAGAGAATGATTATGGTGTATAATAATAAGACAAAGATCGAACATAAAATATTCAACCAATAAAGTTTCAGCGAATTTTCATATTTCGCTTTTCTTACTGATGCCATTATTGAACTCACACCAACAAACACAATTAACCCCCATATAAAGATACCAATTAAATTCTCTGGGAACTGAGCAATCAAGGCAGAAAAGGTTAAAAGATCATCACTCACATACCCCCAAATATAATATGCGGTATTATTATGAACAAAGATTAGAAAGTTTATCTCTATATTGGTGGGGGGATAAATCGGGATTTTAGCAATAAATGCGATAAGTAAAGCGAGAATCCCTCCTAATATACCTGTTTTACGAGCCACTTTTAAAAAGTCACCTCTTTAATAGGATGAGTTATGAAGGCAGCGATTGAAATTATTAAGTTTAACAAGATTATAAAAAAGCCATAATCTAAATGATAATAGATATCCGCTAATCCAAAGGTTTCTCCAAAGATCTCTCCACTATATATGGTAAATCCAATCAAAATATATAAAATCATAAACAAATTGGCAAGCAACACAAAATTCATAAATCTCTTTCCTAATTTATCTTCCTTAAAACATCCCACAAACGAAAATATTACTGATAAAATACCAATTATAGTCAAAAAGATAAATGTAATGATATTCGATAAAACCCAGAAGGTTATCGAAGAATCGGTCAAGGTTCCCCATAAGAATAATTCCATATTCTCATATCTTACGATAGAAACGGGAAATTGCACAAAAAAATTGAATCCTAACCAAGGATTTGAAGCACTTCCAAAAAAGATTCCAATTGGAAGAAATGGTAATAATAAAACTATGCTTGCTAATAATCCTGAGATGAAACCAAATTTATTCATAATAAACTTATCAGTTGTTAGTATATCTAAATATGATCTGGAGTTAAATAAAAGTTTTTAGTTTTTGAGAAAAATAAGATGGGGAGGATATATGCTAAAATTGATAGACCCTCAAAAGGTTAATTAAGATATTTTAGGATAACATCTGGTAAGAAGAATCCTAGATAATATTCAATAGCGCTGGATATCAGTATTATTCGTATTATAACGATGCTTACGGCATTCATTGGGATTACAATGTGGAGTAACCCATTCATAATTGACCCTATCGTAAAGGAAATAAAAGATATTAATAGAAATCTTCCCTTCCATTTGATTTTAATATTTTCAGACATCATTGATTGTCGAGAAAATAGTATACCAGTAATTAAAACTAAGACTAACGCGATTAGATCTATTGATAAATTTAGAGTAGTATGACTATATTCATAAGGTTTCTCGGGGATTGGAGATCCAATTAATTCGGGATTAATTATAAGAACTGAGATAGTTATTATCTCTAAGACTATAAATAAGATAATCGAAATATATCGAATTTCTTTTTTAAAAGACACAACGGCTAATTCGGTGAACGAATAAAACCAGAATATGAGAGCGGGCATAATAAAAGCACGCTCAATAAAAAGATACCAAAAAGATGGAAGGGAAACATCAAAAAATCCTATAAGGAGAAAATTAATGGAAATGGGCCACCAAGAAGAACTCATAAGGACCCATGCTAATCCAACTGTGATGAACACGGTTGATTTATATTGAAAATATTTGTAGATAATAAGAAATCCGATTACAAGTGAGATGACAATAAAAACTAAATTTAAACTTTTTTGTAAGATTTCTAATTCATTAAAAACTTCAAAACCCATATTTAATATCACTAAAATATAGTATTAGAAATTAATCTAATAATAAAAATAGAAATTAATAAATTTACCTCTTCGAAAGATTCTATAGAAAATTTTAATTAAGCTACTTTAGCACACATTTATCCTTTTTTATTTCATACTCTTCACAATTCGAACAAAACCCCTTCCCTGAAATCTTTTCTGAGAGACCGATATTCCAACACCTCGGACACAGATAGTAGTGGAATGATTTATTCCCTTTTTTGGTATAGATTTTAAAAATATTAAACCCACATTTGGAACAAAACGAGTCCTTTAAAATATATATTCTTCCGGTTTTTGGAACCGATAAATATTTCTTTTCACAACTTTCATTTAGACATACTAAAAATCTTCGTTTTCCTTTAGGAGTGACCAATTTCATCACTTCTTTCTTACAAAAAGGGCATTTACTTGTGGTTTTCCTTTCATTTCTTCCATTATCTATATTCTTTTGAAATGTATTAAGATCTAAATTGTCAATCTTAGTAAGGATTATAGATTTTGAATTACGAAATTTATCAAAAAGTTTCAAAAAGATTTCACGTATTATCTGTATTACTACATCTTTACTTTTTTTCCCAGACTTGATATCGTCGAGAAGAGTTTCAATCATGCTGGTAAATTTTGGTCTTAAAAATGGAAGCCATACTTTCTCTAACCTTTCTATTAGGAAAATACTCAGTTCTGTGATTCTGTAACTCCTCTTAGTACGCACGATATAATCTCGATTTTCCAATATTTCTATTATGACCGGACGGGTTGATTTTGTACCTAAATTATATTTTTCCATCAATCTTAAAAGAGATGTATCGGAATATTCCGGTGGCGCTTTGGTTTCTTTTTCATTGAGTATAATGCGTTTTATTGGGATTGAGTTATGAGATATTTTTATCAAGGGGTCATATTTCTTTTTTAAAAACGGGGCAATCTCTAAAAATCCTTCAGATACCAAATATACCAATTTAGAATTGAACATTTCTTCTTTAATGGATAATTTAAGATACACTTTGGATTCCGATGCATTATCTCCAAATAAAGCTAAGTAATGCCGAGCAAGAATATCATATACTTTTGATTGTAACTTATTTTGAAATTTACTATTTCTTAATTCCAAACTCATTAATGGAGTGATTGGAGGATGATCTCCCGCATCTGTCTTACCTTTCGTAGGAGTGATTCTATTATTGGACAAAAGGTTTGCACTCCAAGAACCGTATACAGGATGGGAAGAAAATTCTTTGATAAGAGTGGAATGATCAAAAGTATCTTTGTAAATATCGCTGTCGGTTCTTGGATATGTAATAATCTTGTTCAGATATAAATCGTTCATCACCTTCAATGCTAGTTTCCCGCTAATATCGAGAGTTTTTGTTAATAGAATCAGCGCTTTAGAAGTGTTTAATGGAGTGGGTGGTTTTAATTCAACTTTTTGTTGATCCTTATTAATGATTTTTGCGATTTTTTCATCTTTGATATACTCATATATTTTTTTTGCTTTTTGTGTTAGGTTTTCCCTAAATGGATTTTTTTGATGATATGCTTTGAATTGATAACCTTGATATATTAATAATGCCTCAATTGTGAAATAAGGAACTGGCTGGAAATCCTTTATTTCTTTGTCGCGTAAATATATTAAATATAGTAAAGAAGTCTGGACTCTGCCAATAGAGGTAAACTTCTTATGTATATTATCCAACAAGGGTCTCAGAGTATTAGTGACTTCCCTTGTTGCAGAGAAACCGATAATCGCATCTATGACAGCTCTTGCATCACCCGTATCTGCCCAATCCCATTTTGGACTTATAAGATTACTAAATTTGTCCTTAATCTCCTTATGTTGGAGAGAACTCAACCACATCTGGGAAATTTTAATTGATTGATTTGATTTTTTAACAATAGGTAAAGCATCATACAAACCGATGGCACAACCCTCGATATCAGCATCAGTTCCAATTATACATCTATTACATTTTTGAGCATATTTCTTAAGAGCGTTAATATAAGGGAAAGCATATGGCTTAGGATATCTTTTTATAGCATCGGGATTGGTAATAATCTCACGTGGATTTGATTTTGACCAGCTTTTATATTTTTTAGAATTTCGATATTCGAGAATATGACCTCTTAAAGGTACTACATAAATATCTTTTTGGACTACACTATATACTTTTAATCGATTGCTTTCTTTTATTGCTTTTACTTGACCTAAGGATTCAGCAATAGCCTTCGCTGCTTTATTCTTTTCTGCAATAATCAATGTGCCCAATTTACAATCACTCCTATTTTTTTAATTACCTGAATCCTCTTTATTGAATTCTATTATTATACTTTTTAAAAAACATTACGGATAAACAATTTTCTAATACCTTTTAAATAAAAAACCTCAATAAAAAGAATTTACCAAGTATAAATTTCTAAACTCTAAATTTCTTACTTTTGAGGTATAGTGAAGAGTATGGTTGTTCCTTTATCTGGTCCTGGTGATTCTGCCCAGATCTCTCCTCCGTGCGCATTCACGATGCCTTTAGTGATATATAATCCAAGTCCTGTTCCACGGTATTTAACCTCATGTTTGATGGGACTTTTAATACGTTCAAATTTTCGAAATAATCGACTTATTTCATTTGAACTCAAACCTAAACCATTATCTCTTACTTTAAATAAGAAAGTATCATCATTCCGTTCTTTCCCGATTATCTCAATTCTCCCATTTTCTTTTGTAAATTTGATAGCATTGGATATAAGATTGGTAAATACTTGGGAAAGTCGTTCTCTATCAACATTAATTACTTTATTTTCATCTACATCAATTTCTATTTCATGGTTCTTTTCTTTAATCTGGTAGGATAGATCTTTGACACATTCCTCGATTAATTCACGCACATTTGTATCTTTTCGTTTTAGCTTGATTTTATCCTCATCAATTTTCATTACTTCAAAAAGTTGATCCATGAGTTTTTCTAACCGATTGACATTTTTTTTGATCGTTGCCAAGTCTTCTTTAACTTCTTTGTCAATATCGTCTGCATACTTCATTAACAAATAGTCTGTATAACCAGAAATACTAATCAAGGGAGTTTTAAGCTCATGAGCGGCGTTCTGAATAAATTCATTTTTTAAATTATCTAACCGCTTAAGTTCAATGTTTTGTTTACGTAATTTTTCCTCTGATTCTTTTAGTTCTCTTGTTCGTTCCATTACTTTCTTTTCTAACTCCCTATTTAAGTCCTTTAATTTTTCTTGGGATTCTTTTATTTTCTGTTGTGCTTTTTTATTTTCAGTAATATCTTGGA
>WJIN01000012.1 GCA_014730295.1 Promethearchaeota archaeon
GATATTCACAAATTGGAATCCTCCTTTTCCAACCAAAAGTATGATTTTGCATTAATAGAAAATAAAATTTCGGAGAAATTTTGGGAAAATATTTTGAAAGATGAAATGCGTTTAAAGAAGGATATCCCAGTTTTAATGATGCAAAGTTTATTGGTCGAGATTAAGAATTTGTCTAAAATTATACCAAAATTCAAAGAAATATCCGAAAAGAGAAGATTAAATGAGGGATTTATTGGTGTCTTAGGTAAGAAAGATGGAGTAAGACTAGTATTATTTACCTTTACTGATAATGAATTGATGGTTCATTTTCTTTCAAGTAAAGGTATATTACATCGGATAGTAAAATTTGTATATGAAAACAATCTGGGTAGACTATATGATTATGGATTATATAATTGTATTTATTTGGATAAATTTGAACCAGAAAGGAGAGAAAAACTGATAGAAAAGAAAAAGCAACATGATCCTCAATATATTTTAAACCCCTATAAGCTTATAGAATCATTTACTTCATACAGACGTATTAATATAATATTTGAATTAAATTTGCTTTGGAGAAAAATGGCTGTGAAATTGGGTATGGATAAAATAATTTCGATATATAATGATAAAACTATTTGAAAATAATTAAATATTAGAAGATGGGATGGAAAAAAATGAGTAACAAAGAAAAACTGAAGATTTCTAATTATGAGGATTATATTAAGAATTGCAGTAATTGTTCAATGTGTAGAGAAATCTGCCCCACTTATCTAATTTCAAGAAGGGAAAGTAAATTTGCTGGTGGAAGAATGCGGATTTTTCGGACATTTGTTGAAGAGGGCTTAAGATTTTCGGGAGCTTTTCTAGAGATAATGGCTTTTTGTATGACGTGTAAGCGATGTGAAGAAATATGTCCCGTTAAATTGGATTATGTAAATATTCTCGAAACAATACGTAAAGAAATTGTTAGCAAGGCGATGAAAACAATTGAAAAACAAAATAGATTTGTTCCCTATTTAGTTAAAAGTAAAAATCCATATGGAGAACCACAGAAAGAAAGAATGAGTTGGGTAATTAATGAGTTAAATATTATATCTTATGGGAGATACGCGTATTTTGTGGGCTGTACATCATCTTACAGAGCAAAAGAAAGTGCAGTCAATACGGCTAAAATCTTATCTAAAATTTTGAAAGAAGGATTTATATTATTAAAAGATGAGGAATATTGTTGCGGCAGCCCCTATTTGAGAACTGGATTAGTAGATTTAACTTTAAATTATAAAAATCAGTCAATTGAGTTTCACTTGGAAGATTATATCAAACATAACATCAAAACTTTAAAGGAGAAGGGAGTTAAAAAAATCATTTTTAATTGCAGTGGTTGCTATAAAACTGCTAAAATTGATTGGGCTAAATCTACAAAAACAAAACTGCCCTTCCAATTTTTTCATATCTCAGAATTAATTGCCGATAAACTAAAAAAAAACGAAATCAATTTTAAAAAATGGTCAAAAAAAATAACATACCACGACCCTTGTCATTTAGGACGACATATGGGAATTTATGAAGAACCAAGAGAGATTTTAAATGCTATCCCAGGTGTAAAATTGATAGAAATGGAACATAATAAACAAGAAACTATATGTTGCGGGGCTGGAGGGGGATTTAAGGCTGGTTTTCCTCAAGAATCTTTAGAGGTAGCGAAAATACGTATTAAAGAGGCGATCAAAACAGGAGCAGAGATAATTGCTACGTCTTGTGTATTTTGCAAGAATCACCTAAGCTCAGCTATACAAAAAATGAATAAAGAGATAAAAGTATTGAATATTGAAGATATTGTTGCTGATCAAATCCAATAGATTAGGAAATAATTTTTAAAAATAACCTAAAAAAATAATCCACAAAAATTTTTTCTCATCATAATTTTACATTAATTGAGATAAATAATAATGAAGAACCCACCACAAATTTTTGAAGCTACCCATTTAGCCAAAGATTCATATATCCGATTGTGATTATTTTGAGTATACAAAAGCCGGTAGAGATCTATCAGGAATATAGGGATGGTGCCTTAAAGGAAAAGACAGCATTGAATTTATTGCGATCATATGTAGAACATAGTAATAATCCAGATATAAGAAGTAAGAGCCTAGAGATCATTCAGAAAATAGATGTTAAAAATCTGAACCTTTTTTTCTTACTTGAAAATATCCTAATTTCGGATTCAGATAAAAAGCTGAGAAGGATAAGTGCCGAAATGATTGTAAAAACCTATTTAAAAAAGGGTCTAACTGCTTTAAAATGGGCGATTCGAATGGAATCATCCCCAGACTTTTTCTACAGCGTATTTACTCTTTTAAAGGAAAGAAATCCAAGCTTGACTCGTTCAATAATCGACAAAGAATTTGAAGAAATTCTCAAAAGGAAAGTTATCTCTCCAATTCAATATTATATTGGAAAATTAAACACTTTATTTTCCAGAACCGATTATGCAGAGTTTTCTCTAAACGAATTAATATACATACTCCATAATTTTAAATTTATTGACGACTTGCTGAGAAAGAATGAAATCGCTTTCTATGAGGTAAAAGAGGGAGTTATTTCAAAATTAAGTTTATATCCCGTGAATAGAGAAAAACTAAGTGATATAAACGGATTAAAAGAATTAATAGGTTTAGAGGGTTTAGGAATATCGGGCGAAATAGAGCTTGACTGTCTGAATAAATTTAAAGATTTGAAAACTCTTATCGTCGAGAATAGTCCACATATGGAATTAGAAATAATTAAGAACTTCACCAAACTGGAGATACTTGTAATTAGCGGATGTAAATTAAAAGAAATCACTCATTTGGAAAATTTAAAGAATTTAAAACGTGTAGATTTCGAGTATAATAATCTGAAAAAAATTCAAGGATTAGAGCATCTCACGAAATTGGAAATATTAATCTTGAAATGTAATCATATTTCTGAGATCGAGGGGTTAGATAATCTCTATAATTTGAAGGAGCTTCATCTACAATACAACCTCATCTCAAAAATCAAGGGATTAACTCATCTTAAAAATTTAGAAGTTCTAAATTTGGAATGGAATAATATATCGAAGATAAAAGGGCTTAATAAACTAAATAATTTATATTATCTTAACCTGAAGTTCAATGCGATACATGAAATCAGTGGATTGCAGAAATTAAAGAATCTTGAGTACTTGAATCTGAAAAATAATTAATTTACCGACATAAAAGGTTTAGACAAACTCAAAAACTTACGACGTGCTTCTCTTAAAAATAAGCATATAAATAAAAAAAAGTACGAAAATTTTTTCAAAGACTTAAATCTTAATAAAATCCTAAAGAACAGATTTGGTTTTTGAATCTTGATTACTGTCAATACTAAATTTATCCTATTTAAATTGATTTACAAAAGACTAAAGGAGAAAAAATTTGAAGTTACTGTTAATTTTTTAGTATGGATTGAAATAAATTATTTGATTTTGTATTAATATTGACTAAAAGAATTTTCTTCTACTAAAGGAGAGATCTAAGAAGTCACTATGAAAATTGCTCAATTAATGGGATCATGTGAAGATTTAAGAATCTGGTTCAGAAAAAATTCAAAAAAAAAGACTAAATATCAATAGGAATAATGACTATATTTCTGAAAAAGAAAATGATTGATTCATTGAACTACCAGCCCCTAAAGGAGCTGGATTCTTGCTTCCCCGACCACTGCGCCTAAATGGCGTCTTACACGATCTCCACAAGCGTGACTTCCCGTAGTCCCTACGGTAGGTCATGAAACGACTGGGATGCCTCTCTCTTCTAAGAGGCGTATTCCTTCTTTCTTAATATTAGCGGAGGAATTTTTATCTCGGTGATGATGAGTGCCACATTCGGGGCACGTCCATTCACTTAATATTATTATTCATATTAAAGGTGGTATACGTTTGCTTATGTTTTTTCGATTTAAACCTTGGATATCCTACTTTTCGAGCCTCCTTTAAGC
>WJIN01000066.1 GCA_014730295.1 Promethearchaeota archaeon
GTGCCGACCTCAGCGCACTCTTCAGGGGAGAAGAGATTGAGATGAGGGAGGATCCGCCGATCACCATCCAATTCCCGGAAGTACAGCCAAACCCCAAAACCACAGATCGGTTTGAATTAGCCGAAAAATTTGATATAATCGCAAACAAAGAATCCGAAATTATAAATGAAGTCTCGATTCAACCTGGAAGATCTTATTCAAATCCAGATTGGCTTCAAGATCAAGAGACCTCAGAAGGCTTCACGTCCGAAGGAATTGATAAGCCCGACCTCTCACCATGGCAGCTCGAAACTGCCTTCAATGTCCAACTCTCCGATATTGCGATAGGAGACCCGTATGAAGGATTATTCCCGCAGCTTGATAAAGAATCTATCGAGTATATGTACGATAAATTATTTAGTCCCGAAAGTCCTGCAGAATATATCCCACCACAGAAGCTTGAGAAGATCCTTTTCCCGGCACGAGACGCGTTTGAGGCTGCAGAAGCCTTAATAGGTGTGAAATATAACGGAAAAGAGGTTATTGCTACTAATGATGACGGAAGCCCTCACGCAATTTGGTATAATGTTCTTTCTGAAATATCTGAGAAACATGAAAGAGGTGAGCAATTAAGCGAAATTGAACGCCTTATTTTAGGTGTGGGGGCGTGGATGATGGGAAGACCGCTACCTGGATTATCTATTGAAGAAGATACTAAAAAGTTATATAATGATTTAAGACAGGAACTTCAGAAACATCCTAGGCTTTTACTTGAAATCTTCCCCGAAAGTCTTACAGAAATTACAAAAAAAGAACTCTCCCATTTTGCAGGTAGAGGAGATCAATATGTATATCAGATGACAAATAAAATAAAAAAAGGAATATGGACAGAAATTAATGAAGAATTTATTAATAACTTGCAAACTTATATTGAAGATACATATGGATCTTTTGGAGAAGATTGTATAAAAATTATTCACGATTATACAAACGGAGGGATAGAACCATTAGAATTTATTGATAAGGTTTTAGAATCTCTTTCAAGAATCTCAAATACAGTAGAATTAACAGATTGGCAATTAGGAATAATTCTCGTAGGTAGTCCCAGATTTATATCATATGTTAATGAACATTTTGCTGAGTCTTCAAGAGGGAAAAGGGTATATAATCCAGAATACCAATATTCGTTAGAAAAGCTTTCCCAATTTGAAGATTTTTTAACTGAAATTTTAGGTGATAATGTAGATACATGTTTGGAGATAATTCAAAATTATAAAAATAGAAATCCTGATTTAAAAGAATATAGTCATCAACAATACACAATTAAAAATCCAAAAGCTTTTAGCGAAATGAAAAATGAAAATCATTTTTATGCTTTGGGTATGATGTATGCTGATGGGTCTCTTTCTAAATATGGTCATATTAACCTAGAATTAGCGAGGGATGATATAGAAGTAGTGAGATTAATGGCCGATATTTTTGGCTATGACAAAGATCGGATTTATACCAGAGTGAGATTGCGTCAGTTCGGTGAACAAGAAGTTAAATCCTATTGGAGTAATATAATTGACTTTACTTGCAAACCAATGGAACAGGATCTTAAAAAATTAGGTTATTTGAGGTATAAGTCTTATGAAATGGGATTGCCTGATATAATAAAGGAAACGATAAATGAGGCCAAGAGAAAGGCTGATAGAGCCCCCAGATGGGATTGGAAGGATACAGTTGAAGGGAAACTTGCTTTAAGTTTTCTCGCAGGATTTTTTGATGGTGATGGTTCTTACAAAGGTGGTTTAACAGCTGTGATTTATGACACCAATAAAGAGTTTTTAGATGAGATCAAACAATATTTTGAAATTCCTAATGAACCGAGGATAGACGCTAAGGCAGAAAATTCAGAATCTAGAAATCGGGATTTATGGGCATTACATTTAAGTCCCGAAATTTTCCAAGCTATGTGCGATGCATTTGATTCTTCAATGGACAGAAAAAGACCATCTAATCCATAAATATAATTATTTAAATATATTTTTCTTAAATAAATATAAGTTGAAACTTATGCTGATAATAATTTCAAAACGAGTATGGAAAAATTATCTTTTTAAAGAGGTGTGAGATAATATCTTGATAACAATTGAGAAAAGAAAATGGAAAAATTTCCTCTTAAAAGAGGAAACATTTAAGATCCCTTCTGATTCTAATATTATCCGAATTGGTGCTAAAATGGTTCCAGACCTAAGTTACATCAAGGGATTAAAGAATTTGAGGAAAATTGAAAATTTAAGATTAATTTTAAGCGGGAATCTGTTCACAGAAATTCCGGATCTCTCTTTCCTACCTAACTTGAGGGATCTATTCTTAAAAAATAATAAAATCTCCACGATTTTTAATTTGGATACTTGCCGCCAATTAAAGCAACTTTTTCTTAGCATTAACCGCATCCAAAAAATCGAAAATCTCGAATTCTGTCCGTATTTAACAAAATTGGGAATTGCTTCAAATCAAATCTCCAAAATTGAAAACCTTGAGCAAAATAATAATTTAAAAAGACTCAATTTAGCTCATAATAATATCATTAAAATTGAAGGGTTGGATAATTTGGAGAATCTAGAATATCTTAATCTATCCTTAAATAAGATCTCTGCTATACAAAACCTTGATCATCTAGGAAATTTGAAGTTCTTAGATCTTAGTGGAAATAACTTGAAATCAATTGATGGAATTGATAAACTAAAAAATCTCGCAGAATTAAAGCTCCAGCATAATTATATAGATTCTTTAAATGGTCTCGAAGGATTAGAAAATCTTAGGTATATCCATATTCAAGATAATCCCATTAATCCTTCCCAAATTGAACGGTTTAAAAGAGTTCATACAGATATTCATATTTTTAGTTAGAATCAGAAATTTGATACTGATAAAAAAAAGAAGTAATATACAGTTTCAAAGGAAGTAGATCATATTATTGGCGATGGTTTCTAAGCCTCCCTATGGAGCATCATATCTCATTTGCTACTCTGAGATATTATTTTTCCAGACCTTTTCGCTTTGATGAATAACCACAAAATTAAAAAGAAAGAAGTGATAATATTTATGTATGCTACTACAAGAAATATTTCCCACTTCAGTTCAGAAGTTTGGAATCAAATCACTTCTTTCTAATGATAGTATCCTCTCATTTTATAAAAAGTTTTGTGATGCGATCATTTCTCGCACATGGCGAGTCAAAAGAGCAAAAAATTCTAAATCTTGAAAATGAAATCAAAGCAAGTAATAATATTGACTACAAGGGTAACATAGCAATTTTAGGATATAAAGATTTTCATGATTTTTTGAATATTGATAATCATCCATCATTTTCTAAAAAATATTATTCTTATCTAAAAAATGCTAGAACTTCTTTAAATCCTCAAAATTCACTAAATACTCTAAGAACATTAAAAGATTTGTCTTTAGGACATCTATTAAAATCTCATAGAAATAATAAACATTTTCAAAAATATATCCAAAATTCTAATAAAGCTTACTTAATTTCATGAATTTTTTTCTTTTATTTCCCATATTCTAATTAAAGAATCGCCTGAGCTCGACAAAAAGGTTCCAGATCTCTTCGCAAAACAAATGTAATTCAATTCATCAATACCGATTTTTTCTATCTTTTCATTGTTTTCAGAGTTCCAAATAGTAATATTTCCTCTTAGTGAATCTAAATTTTTTGATCCGCTAAGTAAAAGATTTTGCGATTTGGAAAAATCTATGCATTGTATGGGATATACTTGAGAATCGAGAATTTTTATCATTTCGAATGTTTCTAGATTCCATAATGTGATTTTACCTTTAGAATCTCCTAAAATAAATCGTTTTTCATTAGGACATATTCTAATGGCAAGAATTGGTATATTATATTCCAATTTTTTCAAAACTTTTCCGAATATTAATTTAGATTGCTTATAAACATTCTTTGTTTCCTTAGAATTAAATTCAATAATCTTTATCTTTCCTCCAATCGAGGCGCTAATAATTTTCTTGCCATTCCTAATGAAATCGACAAAAGTAATTATTCCTCTATGTAGGGTAATATCTCTGATGTAAGTTCCTTCTCTTAAATCCCATAATTGCAGTCTATGAAACCCAAACAATTCACCAGTTAAAATATAATTTATGTCAGGAGAAATTGTTAAGCATTTTATGCCATCCGCTTTCTGTTCAAAATTTCTAATAATATCCCCGTTATTTGTATTCCATGCTATCATATTTCCAGTACTATCTGCTCCAATTAGAATATTATCATCATTAGATATATCTAATGCATATACATTGGATTCTAATCCATTATAAACCTTATAAAAATTAAGACTTGGAAAATCCCAACTCCATATTGTTCCTTTTGACATTCCAACATAGAACCGACTTCCTACTGAGTTGAATTTAATTATAAATGGAGTCCTTGATGTCCTTATTGCCTTTTTTTCCTGTATAAATAGTCCTTTTAGCATCAGGTATATCTTATTTTATAAATTCATACTACTTTATTGAATCTAATAGTCAATAAAATATATCAATTTTTCTATTTTGATGATTTTTTGATTAAAAAAGCATTATAAAAAATGTTAGAATGAATTCGGGTGAATAATCGAATTTATTATAAGGAAATTTTCAATTTTTCTTGAATTATGAAACCAACTAGAAATAATGAAAAAAAGAAATAAAAATTGTTTGATTTTTTGGGTGCTTGCTTTTAAGTCTCTATTTGGCAGACAATCCCGCTATGACCTTCCGTTTTAGGGAAGAGCAAGCCGTCCGGATGCTCGGGAGTCCCGAGATGTGTTCCGGGATGCATGATCATATTGGGATCGACCAACTTCTTGAAAGCGCGTAAATATTTCCAGTACATCGCCGCATCGTAATAAGCTTGGATGTGAATATAGGGTTCTCGTAGGAGGGGATTTCCCTTCTCTAAATCGGGTCTATAATTCAACCATCCTTGCTTAAGTCCGTATTCCGTAGTCTCGCGGTTGAGGTCTTGAACCTTCTCAAACTCCTTCGGGTCAGTACTGTCAAAACAGATGATTGGCATGCAAATCGCTTGACGACATCGCTCTATAGACGCAATCCACATAACAGGTGGAAAGTCGTATTTCTCCATCGCAGCATTGTACATCTCTGCAAAGTGGGCACACTCAGTTTGGTCTCTTTCTCGAGATGAGTGAGAATTCCACGGTGTGTACCACGTTATGAAGAGAAACCCCGCCGACCAAAAACTATACGGAATCGCGATTTTGTTCGGTTTCTTCATCCTGCTTTCGATCTGCTTCGGGTGTAATTCCCATGGTCGCATCGCATCACCGTCTTTTGCTCGATTGGCAGCATAATCCTTACA
>WJIN01000067.1 GCA_014730295.1 Promethearchaeota archaeon
ATTAAAGGATGCCCTAAAGCAAAAAAATCAATATCCTCTCGTTTTCTAGCGAGCTCCAAATCAAATGTTCCTATATATTTCTTGGCGAGTGAAATATTACGATTATTTAGATACACCTTATTAAGTTCGATTTCAACAATTTCAGAATCTTCGTTCTTTGAATCATCTTTTAGTTTTTTTTGAGTTTTTAAATTGCCATATGAGGGATTTTGAAGTGAAAAAAAATCTGAAATGAAATCAAATAATTCATTATGTCCAAGTTTTACGTCTCTACATGAATTTGGAACAAGGATGTTCTTCACTTGAAATGATTTTTTATCAATCAACATATCATCAAGTTGCATTTCCATTTCTTTAGCTTTTTTTATCTCTGATTCAACATTCTGGTTAAATTCCCTAAGTCTTTTTTGTTTTTCTTTATCATCTATAAAGATTAAACTTTTGAAATCTCTTTCAATTTTACCAATTATAGGTTCTAAATTTCCAATTGATTGTGTGAATAAATCGATTCGTTTATTTAATGCTAATATAATATCAGTTTCAATAGTACCTTCCATAAAGAAGTTATAAATATAAATCTCCTTGGATTTTTGACCTATTCGGTCAAGTCTTCCAATTCTCTGTTCCAATTTCATTGGGTTCCACGGTAAATCATAATTAATCATCACTCTACAAAACTGAAAATTACGCCCTTCTCCACCTATATCCGTTGAAAGCAATATAGAAAACCGATTGGAAGACCGAAATTTTTCAACTGCTTCCGCTTTTTTATATTTGTTCATACCACCATAGAACTTCTCAATATGATAGTTTTCATTTTGTTTGATTAAGGTTCTTTTTAAAAAGAGAAGAGTGTCGACAAATTGAGTGAAAATTATTATTTTTTCCTTCGGATTATTTTGATAAATCTTGTGAACAAGCTCCAAAAGCTTTTCGGACTTAGAATCATAAGGAATTGATTTTAATTGATGGTAGAAATTGTGTAAGATTTTTTCTTGATTAGCTATATCTAAATTGACTTTTTGTCCATTTCTATGTTTTCCATTAAGATCTGAATCTATATTTTGTTCTTCAAGTTCTGATTCAAAAAATTCGGGCTCCTCATCTTCAAAATGTTTTAAATCTAATAGAGGATTTTTCAATCTTTCAATTTGAGTTAATCTTCTTTCCAAACTCTTCAAGAATGCATATTTAGAGCTTGTCAAAAGTTTTTGAAGAGTAGTAATAACAAATCCTAACCCAATATTACTATTCTTCGAATCTAATGAGTTATTATAGATCTTTGCTAAATATAGTCGAATTTGATTATAAATCTCCATTTCATCTTTTTTTGGTTTAACTACAATTGTTTTCACAACCCTTTCATTAAGAAAGTCTTCAGAAAATATGTTCTTCTTTCTATTCCTAATCAATATTTGTGAAAGAGTATGATCATTTTCAATCTTAGATATAATATCCTCCCTTTTCTGATAGTTCTTCAGCATAAGAGAAACTTTTTCATTCTCAAAGTCATCCACATAGTTTAAATCTTTTAGAAGTTTGATTGTACTCTTAAGTTCAAACGTATTTAGTTTTTCAATGTTATTTAGATTAGATATAAGTAGGTTCATGAAAGGCATGTTTTTTCTAAAATGTTCAAAATCGCTAAAATTATCGAATAATTCGGGATGAATAAGTTCGATAAGTGAATAAAGCTCGAATGAATGTAATTGTAATGGCGTTGCAGTCAATAATAATAGACTTTCGGTGCTTCGGCTTAAGTTTTGACCTAAAACGTAATTTAAAGTTTCTCTGTAGTTGCCAGTAGATTTATTTAGCAAATATCTTCTCAAATGATGAGCTTCGTCAAATACAACTACATCCCAACTAATCTGTGATATTAAATTTATATATTTAGGATTACGAGCAAATTGTAGAGAACATATTATTAAATTATCATAATAAAATGGATTTTTAAGGGCTTCAGAATGAGCATAATGTCCTTTTTTATTCAACTTTTTAACTTTTTTTCCATCATATATTGTAAATTCAATATTGAATTTATTCTCCATCTCAAATTTCCATTGTCCAACCAAGGTAGCAGGTACGATAATAAGAATCCGATCTGCTAAATTACGAGCAATCATTTCCTTAATGTAAATTCCTGCTTCAATAGTTTTTCCAAGTCCGACTTCATCGGCTAAGAGCATTCTAGGATATAATTTCTGAGATAATCTATATGCAACATTTATCTGATGAGGCATTAGTGAAAGTCTTGAATTTGTAATGCACTTAATTTGGTGGGATGTATAGTATGAATAATAAAGATTTGCTAAATACTTTAAATGGAAGGCTTTAGGAGAGCTAAATTCTTCAACATGAATAATCTCATCTATAGGAGAACTATATGATTTGATTATTTCCGATTCAAAAATTTGGGTTTTTTTCCCATTAGGTAAGATTACCTCATATGATATTACACCATCTTGTATCATTAATCTGGGAGAATTAATCACACCTTTACCCTCATTTGTAAGAACTTCCTCATTTACTTCAAAGGTATAATGTATTAAATCAATAGGGTGTATAATCTTTATGATCTTATTTGGAAATTCAACTTTATATTTCTTTATATAGAAGCTATCCTCATCATCCAAGGTTTTTGAGGCAGGAATATTAACTTCAGATTTAATTTTTCCTACTCCGAGGTCATAATTTAATCTGTAAAGCACAAAATTGTCTTTATTGAATTCTTTACCCTTACAATAAATATTATAGCATTTAGAATATTTTGTGTTTAAGATATTTTCGCAGAACGGACATTCCGCTGATTTTTCTTTAGAGGGCATTTTTGAATCTTGAAACATTCTCGAATCTGTTTGAATTTATGGATAGTTAAAATTAAAATTGATTCTTATACAATAAAATAATTAATTATCGATTATCAATGAATTTTATTATACTATTGAAATCTAACCTAATTCATTCAAAATAAAATATTTAGGTTTTTCTAAATACATATATTGCCCAACCCAACGTGTCTCGCTCCCAATTCAGATATAGATATTTTTCTTTATTTAATTTAGTTAAAAGCTCGGGAATATCGGGATCATCCGAATTTTCTCGAACATACTTATTAGTCGCGTACCATTGAAGCCCGAGATATCTGTCCCATTCGTCGGAGTTACTCACGAGGGTGTACAATAGATTTAAACCAAGATTTTCTCCAATTTGAACATTCCCATAATGAGTTGTGTAATCTTCGTATTTTAGTTCTGAAAAGTTAAAATATTCTTTTGGAGGTTTACAGATCCAAAAAGGTTCTCCCACCATGATAAGTCC
>WJIN01000068.1 GCA_014730295.1 Promethearchaeota archaeon
AAAAGCACGTTTTGCTTCGAAAATACGCCGTTCAAGATGGACGCAAGCTCAACCGCACTTATTTCTGATAATAGTGAGTCAAGATTCATTTTATCCAGATGCTTGAATTCATTCAAGCGACGCTCTTTTTGTATTTTAATGCCTGGGAGATCGATTTTAAAATCGCTTACAAAACTATCTCGAACATTATAATTTTTATCTATATATGCAACGAAGGAATGATCACATATAAGTGATTCTTGGACATTAATCGCAGCAATACCTCGCTGACTATTTTCCAATATTTCCTCATCAACTTCAATCTTCCCAGATTTATTACATAAGGGACAATTAATTTTGACCTCTTTCATCCATAATATTAAGAAAGTTTACCTATTTTAATATTTTTAAATTATATTTTTTCATATGAGGATTCGGAATAATCTCATTATTGACTATATGGAATTGAAAATGTAAATCTTGAGTGAAATTAGAATTTAAGTATCTCCAAGTCTTTACCGATAATTACGTCCTTTTGAAATATTTTTTCAGCCGACTTTTTCATTTCTTTAATAAAATCTGTAAAAATTGGAGAAATATGAACTAAAATAAGTTTTTCAGAATGAGATGTTTTAGCAATTTTGGCAGCATCTGATGGAGTACAATGGTGATATTTATGAGCAATCTTTTCAAATTTGTCAGGAAATGTAGCTTCACAGATAAATAGATCAGAGCTTTGGGCTAGCTTCTCAATTCTGCCATTAGGTCTTGTATCTCCAGAATAAGTAACTTTTAACCCTTCACACTCAACTGAATAAGCATAAGCGGGAAATCCATGCTCAACTTTTACAGCTTTTATAAGATAATTATCCTCGATCTTCATTTCTTGGATATCATTTGAATTTTCCAATTCTAAGAAATTGAGTTCAAATGCACCCATATCTCTTGGTGTGTTAGCAAGTTCAAGAATTTGTTCGATAGTTGATTTCATTGTTGGAGGACCAATAACTTTAATAGGTTTTGAGCGTCCCTTGATCCAATAGTACCATAGAAGAGAGAAAATGCCCATAAAATGGTCATTATGAAGATGGCTGAAACATATTACTCTTATCTTATCAATAACTCCCAATTTAATAAGTTTTTGGGTAGAACCTTCTCCGCAATCAATTAATATATCATCATTTATTAAATATGCGGGGTATGTTCGATTCTCTGAAATTATTCCTCCTCCAGTACCAATAAGCGTAACTTTCATATTCTATCAAATTCTTATTGTAAATTATTCTTTTTCCTTGACCAAGGTCCCGCCCGATCGTTTATCTGCCCGTTTTTTAAATTCAGATTGAAAACCGGGTTTATAATTCATATATTTTGGAATGGGATATCTCAATCCAGCCTCATGAGTAGCTTTTAATCCTTCCAGGAGGAGTTCAAGCTTATTCACGGGGATAGAAAAAAGAACTTCATCATCATCTGCCCCTCCCCAGACCCTATCTCCGTTTCCTAAAATTACCAGTTGAGGCTCGTCAGTTTGATAAGTTTTAACGATTCCTTCATGACAAGAACCAATTCGTCCTGCCGCTGTGAAATTCATAACCCCACCTTTCATATATAGATATGATTGTATGAATCTCATTGCTTGGGCGGGAACGCAATATATTTGTATAATATCTGGAACTATTTTAGTTCGAGTTAATGGGGAGATGACCATTCCAATAAATTCCTCATGAAAAATATGTAAGTGTTCCTCTAGTTTTTCTGATGTTTGCATATCTTTCGCATAGAGTCCCACATTGAATTGATGCCCCCATTTAGCCATATTTTCAGATAGGGGATCCCATCCATATACCGTTCTTGCTAATTTACAAACAATATCCTCTTCTGTAACCGCGATAGTCCAGCCATAAGAGCGAGACATTCGAAAATTTTGACAAACAAAATTTTGATTGCCGATATCTTCTCTTGGGCGTTTTGCTCCTTCTGGTATTTCGGACTCATCTTTGATCAGTTTAATTGCCAATGGAAAGGTCGTGGGTCTGATAAGCTCCTCTATTTCTTTCCCATATTTTTGAAATTTCTTTAATTCTTGCATTGTGTTGAAAAAAATAATTTTTATATGATAGTGAGTTGATATTTCATCATTATCTAATAAAAATATTTCTTATATTCTGTACCTCTTTAATTTTTAACTATAAATTTTTTATCATACGTTTTAATACATATTCATATGGAAAAATTAAGCTCGGAAAAGATTTCTTCGGAGGAAGTAGGAATCCTCGATAACAATGCGGAATGGTTAGGAATCCCAAAAAGTCATTTGATGGAATGTGCGGGATATTCCTTCGCAATGGAGATAATTCAGCGATATAATCTTGATGAGACCTCAAAGGCTCTTATCTTTTGTGGTACTGGAAATAATGGAGGAGACGGATTTGTTATTGCCCGTCACTTATCATCTTTTGGTATCCAGTCGAAAATATTATTAATGGGCAGACCATCCAAGATTAGGACTGAAGAGGCGAAACTCAATTGGGAAATAATTTCCGAATACCTTACTCACAGTATCGAAATTGAAATTATTAATGATTCAACCGATATTGTTAATCTCGGCATCATATTAGATCAAGAACAACAACCGTATAGAATAATTATAGATGGTCTGCTAGGAACAGGTATTAAAGGGAAAGTGAGAGAACCTTATGCTACTGCGATAGAGTTTATTGACGAAATAAGAGAACATCACGCAATTCCCATAGTCGCAATTGATGTCCCGTCTGGTTATAATCCAGATACGGGAGAGGTGGGAGAACTCGCTGTTAAAGCTGATCTTGTTATCACATTCCATCGAAATAAAATAGGGATGAATATCGACAATAAATATATTAAAGATATTGTTGTAAAGTCCATCGGTATTCCTAAAGAGGCAACTCTCTTCTTAGGAAGGGGTGATCTACTTCCAGCTCTGAAATACCGGAAAACTGACTACCATAAAGGGCAATTCGGTCGGATGTTAGTAATAGGCGGATCTAAAAATTATTCTGGGGCACCGGCATACTCTTCGCTAACTGGAATCAATTTTGGATGTGATTTAGTAATCACTTATACTCCTCAAGTTATTGCCGATGTATTACGGGGCTATTCTCCAAATATGATCGTTCGCTCTCATCCTGGCGACTGGTTATCTATGGACGCGTTTAACGAAATAATGTGGTTGGTTGATTGGGCTAATGCGATATTGATAGGGCCCGGTATGGGAGAAGAAAAAGAAAGCGAAGAATTATTAGTGAACCTACTAAAGCAATTCCGGGAGAAGGAAAAAAAATTTATATTAGATGCGGATGCCTTAAAGCTCATAAAAACCCATCATGATCTTATAAAGGGGCAATCATGTATCTTAACCCCACATGAGGGAGAGCTTAAGATCATGGCAGATATCGAGCTCCCTTCCCATAATAAAGTTGAGAATAGGGGAGATAAAGTGTATCAGTTTGCAAAAGAGCTCGATGTGACCGTCTTAGTCAAAGGTCCTTATGATTATGTGAGTAATGGAAAAAAATTAAAACTAAATCGGACAGGATGTCCTGAGATGGCAATTGGTGGTACTGGCGATGTATTGGCGGGATTATGTACGAGTTTTGTGGCAACAAATGTCGATATTTATGGAGCTGCTTGTGCAGGCGCCTTTTTAAATGGATATCTTGGAGAGTATTGTAAAAGTAACTTAGGTTCACGATTTACCGCAATGGATATGATTGAACATCTTAACGATGCAATCCAAAATATATTATAATTTTTTATATTTAATCCTCCGATATCACGGGATATCTTCTTTGGCAACACATTCATGAACCAATTTTCCACGTTCAGTTAAATTCATCACGACAACTTTAGGACGGCTCATATTTTTAATCGCATAATTAATTCCTTGAGTTCCCATCCCAGAAGATTTCGTTCCTAGAAATGGAAAATGATCGGGTCCACGGGAGCTTTTACCGTTTATTTGGACCGTACCTACTTCTAATTCTTGGGCAATATTGAATGCCAAATCAATATCGTTAGTAAAAATCATACCTTGAAGTCCATACTGAGATTGATTTGAAATTCTAATCGCATCATCGGCGCTTCGGATTCTGATAAAAGGAATAACGGGTCCAAATTGCTCTTCCCAAGCAATTCGCATGTCCTCGGTCACGTGATCTAAGACAGTCGGCCACATAATTTTCCCCTCACGCTTGTTTCCACATTTTAGTTTCGCACCTTTTTCAAGCGCATCATCAATCAATTCTTGAATATAATTACATTGCTTAGAATTTATGATTGGTCCGATATCTTTATTTTCCGCGGGATTCCCAATTGTTAATTTTTGTGCTTCCTTTGTGACTCTTTCAACCAATTCATCGGCTATATTGGGCATAGGTAATACGCGCTTGACCGCGGTACATCTTTGACCGTTATAGGAAAAAGCCCCGGATACAACCGCACGCACCGTTGTCTCCAAGTCCGCGTCATCCAGCACAATTGCAGCATCCTTCCCACCAAGTTCCAATAATAAAGGCTTCATTCCCGCTTTTTCCGCAATACGCTGACCTGTAGAAGATGAGCCGGTAAAACTGATCATGTTTATATCCGGATGGCTAGATAAATAATCTCCTATATCAGAACCTCTCCCCGTAATAATATTAAACACACCTGGTGGAAGTCCCGCCTTTTCTAATATAACTCCAAAATGAGATGCAGTGATTGATCCTTCTGTAGGTGGCTTCATTACTACTGAATTTCCAGCGAGCAGAGCTGGTGCGATTTTTGAGCCTGTGAGATTGAAGGGGTAATTAAATGGCCCAATGCATAAAATTACGCCTAAAGGGACTCGATAGGTCATTGAAATCTTTTCTCGGCTATCTGCTTCCAAAACATCACCCACTAAAGTCTCTCCTAATAGTTGGTCTCGAGATTCTGCCGTCGCATCAAAAATGATGGCGGTCCGCTCTATCTCTGAGATGGCACTGCTTAACTTCTTTCCATTCTCCTGCATTAATAAATGTCCTAAATGTTCTGACCATTTATTTATCAGTTCTGCTGCTCGTTTAAGCACATCAGAGCGCTCTTTAATGGGAGTAGTTTCCCAACATTCCACGTTTTCTTTTGCTGTCGCGATGATATGATCAACTTCATTTTTCGTGCATGCTTGTACATTTCCGAGGAGCTCTCCGTTATAAGGATTAGAAATAGGTATAGTCTTTCCCGATGAGGAGACTTTCCATTCACCCATTTCATAATATTTATAATCCTTCCCTTGCCTCATGATATCGAATTCAGGAACCCCTCGCACATCTGTTTGCATTTTTATGTCACTTCTTCAATTATTATATCAATCTTTCGAATATACTCTTCTTAGTCAAAAGAAAGATTAAAAATCAGATCGTTATAAAAAATAAGGAATGCTAATACAGTGTTTTTGATCAAAAAATCAGATTCGCACTCCAACTAAAAAAAATTTCAATAAATTCGTATAAGAATTAGGAGAACAAAAATTATATTAAGACCAATTTTCTTATTTTTGTTAAAAAGTGAATAAATTCATCACTAAATTTTTTATTCAAAATTTTTATATAATTAATATATTTGAGTTAAAAAAGAAGAATATATTGGAATTACATCTAAAAATTAAAAACTAAGAAGGCTGAAAATAATATGGTACAAGTATTTCTCATAAACCCTGACGGAACAACTTCTGAAGTGAAGACCGAAGGTGCGGTAAAGGACGCACTCGAAGAGGATGAAGCGTACGTAATCGTATCGGACGATGTCCGTAAGGTCTATTTATGGAAAGGGTCAAAAAGTAGTGTCCGTTCCAAATTTATAGGTGCTAAACGAAGTCAAGAGATCCGCGGACAAGTAGGTATGCATTACAGCGTCGTTCCCTTGGATCAAAACGAAGAAGATGAAGATCCTGATTTCTTAGGGATTATTGGGGGAAGAACGACCGAAGGGATTGCGAAAGAAATAAGCGCAGAAGATATCGGCGGTGGTGGCAGTAGAGGAGGTGGTGGTCATCCATTGAGAGAAAAATCTGAATTTGAACCACCAGAACCCGCATCGGGAATGAATATTGCGGGAAGTAACACACGAAGTCGTGAAAATAGTGGTCCCCTTTATAAGGGTGAGGAATCAATGGCAGCATTTACAACTGAAGAGCATCAAATCAATTTTGATCAGATTATGCAAAAACTCGAAGAAATTAAGATGCCTGAAGGGTATGAACGTGAATTACTAATTATTGGTAATCATGCATATTCTTTAGTGGAAAAAAAGCAGAGTTTCCTTGGAGAAACAACAAGCGAAAGGGTTCTTGAAAAAGTTGGTACGATTCCTGAGGGGGTATTTTTTGCAGAAAATTATGCCCCAAGAATTCTCTCTGAGGGAGGAGACATCGTTGCGATTGAGTTTTTACGGCGAAAAGGCAGCAATACATCCGCACCAGCAACAGGGGCTAAAGACAAGCGAGATATGCTCAAAAATCAGATCAAGTCCCAACTAGAGAAAAAGAAATAAAATCTTTTTTCCATTAGTGAGCTTTATATTATAATGCTTAAAAAAATATTTTACAAATAATGTGATAAGAAATGTCTGATTTAACCCCCGAGGAGGCACAAAGCCTATCCAAATTTTTAGGAAATATCACAGAACATTCTGAATTAGAAGCCTTGGCACTTATTACCCGTGAAGGGCTTCGTTTAGCGTTTTCATCTGTTCCTGGTTATAATGTAGACCCCGATTTGTTTTCAAGTTTAAGTGCCGTGGTGGTCCAGAGTGGGACTGATGCTATATCTACACTTGGATATCATAATATGCTGGAAGTAATCTTGCGTGGTGAAGACGCGTTTATTATTCTTTCGGATGCAGGAAAGTTCTTTTTAATGGGCGCATGTAGAAAGATTGAAGATTTAGGAAAAGTAGTATCTATTTTTCGTTATTATTCTGGCGAGATTCGAAAACGGTATCCGCGAGAAGAATAATAAACCTTTTTTAAACTGATATTACCTTAGTAAATATATTTATATCTGTTTTTGCTTATCTTTTATTATAGAATGATATGAAGCCAATTGAATTCTATATTTAACCACATATTATATGTTTTAATAGAGAGAAAAATAATTTAATGTATTAATCATCAAAATAAAAAATAATATTATAAATATGTCTAAAGAGATAAAAATCTTTGTGGATCAAAAGCAGGGGATTTCCAACACAGTAATTATATCGCCAGATAATGCCCAAAAACTGGGTATTAAAAATGGAGATCAAGTAGAAGTCTTTAATCCCGATAATAATCAAACGGTAAATGCGATCGCCGAGGTATCTGACAATGTATTAGATTTTGCGGGTAAATTTTCAAAAGATATTTTAACGAGCGTTAATTATTCGGGTGTGGAATTAGTGGTACGTTCTCTTGGACAAGCTTCACCCCAAACCACACAACCACAGCAGCCTTCTCAAGACCAAATTCAAACCCCAACCCAGCCGCAAGCACCTCAACCCGCGCCAACCCCACCTGAAAGATCAGGAACCTTCACACCTCCACCCAAAATGAATCGTCCAACTGCTTCAGAAGCCCCCAAACCTCGCCCGACTCCCCCACCTGCTCCCTCACAAACACCTCCACCTCCATCTCCAGCCCCAAGACCCGCTCAATCTGCCCCACCTCCTCCAAAATCTCCATCACAAGGAGCACCTTCCGCTCCGAATTCATATTCTTCACAATCCTCTATGGGACAAGAACCAACAATGCAAGAAGTCGAGCCAGAACCCTATCCAAACCAAATTGACCCTAACATACTCGCAGAACAGAAAAACGGAATTGTTGTGCAACCCGTTGTATCTCCAAAAATTGAAGGGGGTCGTATTCAATTGAGTCCTAATAACCTACAAAAACTCGGACTTGGTCAGGGTATGCTCATCGCATGGGAAGATCCTCTTACAAGGTCGAATGGTTCTGCCCGTATAGACCAAGCACAGATAAATGATAATCAGATTCGAATTAGTCAAGATACAAAGGAAGATACCAATATTCAATCCGACCAAATCGTACTCTTTTCAACAGAACCTCCGATTCAAAAAACAGAGAGTCTTATTTTAGAGGTAGATTCTCGAGCTGGGTTAGAAGGATATTGTCTGATTAGTCCGAGGACGCAACATAGTCTATCCCTTCAAAAGGATGATGTTATAGCGTTTGAAGATGAATTAACTGGCGCAATGGGTGCCGGCAAAGTAGATATTTCTGAGACGATCTCGGATAATGTGGTGGTTATTGATAGCGAGATATTAGAAGCATCAGGAGTAGGGAGTTTTGAAGTAGAAGTATCAAAAAATCGTCGGCAAATTATTCCCCTCCAGAGTGTGTCATTAGGGATTTCTCCCATCTCAGGAGAAAATATGTGGGAAATCGTAAGTACTGCGAGACAAAATATTGGACAGCTTAAAGAATGGCTTTCTAAATATATCATCTTTAAGGGAATCAAATTACGATGGAAAGCCGTGAATATCGCATGTTCGATCCTAAGTTGTGTGCCAGATTTGACGGGTGACGTACTTGCAGAAATCACACCCAATAGCGCACTAACCCTCTCACCTCAAGGATTAATTCCGTTCAATGCTATCCTAATCCTTGATATTAGTCGTTCGATGATGGCGCGAGATGTATTGGTGACGAATATCGCCCCCGCGATTGAAGGAATCAAAGCAGCTATGGAAAGTCGAGAAATCCAAGAGTTTTTGAAAAAGTTTAAAGAAGGTGTTAATATCCCACGTAGAATCTCTGCCGCGTTTGCAGCAGTTTTATTTCTCAGTGAAAAAGTCGGGAGAGGCTTCGGAGAAAAAGTGTCTGTGATACGTTTCGCCGATGAGTCTCAGATCCTTCCGTTTGGTGGAAGCTTTTATATGGATTCCGCAAGCGGAAAGAAGGGTGTGTTAGAGGATGCCGCTCGAATGATAGTTGATAGAATCGGTAATGCGTATGGTCAAGCAACCAATATGGGGAGTGCAATGATTAAAGCGAAGACTGTCTTAGATGAGTTTAACCAGATGAATCCCGATCAGCCTACCATGATCGTCTTGCTCACGGACGGGGTACCTACAGATGGAGATGCATTCTTTAATGCTATCCAGCAATTTGCTGAGAATCCAAATGTTGTAATCTATATAGTTGGACTCGGAAATCCTGACGATGAACTGATGAATAGGGCCGCTCAACTATGTGGAGGAGAATATTTCAAACCTGATGATGCTGGTGAATTATTGGTATGGTATTCAAAACGGGCGCGAGATCTCTCAGTGAAATTAAAAGCATCCAAACATTAATTTGTACTTTATTCTTTTTCTATTACTATTTTTGATCTTAATTGAATTTCAAATGACCTCTAAATTGCTCATCCATTGAATTATATCCACGCGTTCAAAAATTGGACTAATTCTCAATATCGTCTAACAGAAATATAATACAATCTGACCTTTTAGGCGTATAGATTTATATGTGTTTTGTTCATTTAATGTTAGTAATTGAATCCCATTTTTTACCCATAGAATGAAGGAAGTTAAAATAGTATCGTTAGATGATCGTGGTCGAGTTGTTATCCCTCAAATCATACGTGAAAGCTTAGGACTTACTACTAATTCTCAAGTTATGATGACGGCAGATAGTGAGACCAAGGAAATCAAAATTACTCCCGTAGGATTAGATGAACAGAGAAAGCCAATTAAATTAAGAATTACTATGGAAGATGCACCTGGTTCTTTGGCTAAAATCGCCAGTACTTTTGGAAGTTTGGGAATTTCATTGATGTATGGGGAATCCGTTATCATCGAAAAGGAAAAGAAAGCCATGTGGACAGTAATCAGCCCAACCCCGGATATATCTTTAGATGAGCTTGAACAAAAACTAAAAGATGAAGGGGATGCTCTTAATGTTGAAGTTGTTCCATTATAAAATATAGCCCGCAGTATTTCTCTTTTTCACATTTTTATCTATTTCGTTATACCATAGAAAATTATGAATATAGGAAGCATACTCTAAATTTAAAAGGAGAAGCTACAATTATATTTATAAGATAAATCTTTATTATGATAATAAGATAAAGTGAGTTAACGAAGTCTCATGGCAAAAAAGAAAAGTGATAAGAAAGCAAAGGAAGATTCTCTTGATAATGCGTTAAAGTCAACCAAGAAAACGGAGAACGACCTCCAAAATTTTATAAGTGCTCTTCAAGCGGGGAAAGGCTTCTATAAAAAAAAGGAAAAAGAAGTTGAGAAAGAAGAGGTGATTGAGCCTCAGTTATCTTATATAAAGAAAGAAGCGAAAGAGGAGGAAGCTAGTGAACAAGAATTAGAAGTAAAACCTCCAAAACCTCCATCTTCCGTAAAAGAAACCCCAAGTTTTGTTAAAGAGGGAAAAAGCAAGTATAAAGGAGAAGATGTCTATGAAAAACTAGGGGAATTCTTCGAGAAATTATTCAACGGAAATCAAGAGCGCTATAATCAATGGGAAAATTCTATTTCTGCATTATTATCATTACTGCGAAAAATGCGTAAAATAACCAAAAAAAATACAGAATCTTTAACACAAGAAATCAATAAAGCCTACGAAAAAATTCGGAAGAATTTAGACCAGTTTAAGCTAAAAAGAGATGAGATTGAAAAAATTGCTGAAGTTGATATTCAAGGAATGTCAAGAGAATTCAGAAAAGTATTAGGATTATTAGAACTCCAAGTGAAGGAATATCAACTTAAGCGGATGTCGGATGAAATATTTCATTAATCCACGAATCCCTACAATCATTTTAATCATATAGTATTCTATATTTTACCCTTAAGAAAAATGTCGTCTGCAGAACAAAAATATTTAAGACCATTAATAGCTGATTTTGGTTCCTCAACTTTTAGATTTGGATGGGCAGGCGGAGATTTTCCCGAGATACTTAGTCCAAGTATCTATGTAGATGCATCCGATTACATCTTTGATTCAGATGTAGTAAGCGGCTTAGAAGAGATCTTTATCGGCGATGACCGTCAAGAGTATCTGTTTGGGGAAGAAGCCTTAAAATATCAAAATATTCTAAAAATTCATGAATTTTTAAAGGAAGAAAATTATAATATCCTCGAAAAATATTTCCTCTTTCACTATGAGAAGTTAAACATTCCCGATGAATACAGATTCATGCAACCCATTATTATTATAAGCCCGTTTAATTTGACGGATATAATTAAAGCCAAATTAAAGAATATTTTTTTTGAGAGATTCGAGTTTCCGTTTTTATTATTCCTTCCCGATGATAAAGCAATACTATCAACTTTAAGAAAATCAGATGGAGTTATTATAAATATGGGAGAAAATAATACCTATATCTCCTCCATTTATCATGGATTTACTAATATTATGGCAAGAGACGTATTCCCGATTGCGGGTGAAGAACTTACAAATTATTTTCTTAATATGATCTTGAAAGGAAGGGCTTCAAGCAGAAATTTTTATCTGGATTATTGGCTTGCTAAAGAGATTAAAGAAAAAATGTCGATATGCGTAAAAAACCCGAAAAAAGAGAAAGAACGTATCAAAGAGGGGCTGACAAAATATAATAGAGTGGTGAAATTACCCGATAATTCCAAATTGAAAATAAATTATGAGAGGTTTATGATAAGCGAACCACTTTTTGATCCTAAACTTGTCCATATCGATTATATGTCTCTTCCAGAAGTAATCGCAAAAATAGTCCGTTTTTGGGACAGAGAAAATTGGGCGGACCTATTATCGAATGTTATCCTTTCGGGAGGCGGAAGTCTTATTCCTGGACTCAAAGAAAGATTACAGTTTGAACTAAGAAATCATTTTTCTGATAAATTAAAGGATCAGATAAAAGTTTTCGCAGCTTCAGGAAGGGAGAATATGGCGTGGATCGGTGGAAGTGTTTTGTTTGGGCTTGATAAATTGGAGGGTTGGATTAAGAATCCAAGATTGGAACAGGGACCAATAGAACAAGAGGAGAGTGGTTAAAGATGAGTATAAGTGTAGACAAAAAACGGAAATTCCTTAGTGAATTTCAAGACCGAGTAATACAAGCTCGACGATTACTTCAATCGGGAAATCATCACTGGGCTTCGAAATTACTTCAGGATCTATATTTCGATATCGAGACTAAAGAATGGCTGAATGCTCAAAAAAAACATCAATTAATTCTGGTATTGTCAAATTCATATTGGATTTATGTCAACTCCTTAAAGAAGAAAAATAAGGAAGAGATGGATCTTATCAAATATGTGGATGCCTATAAAAGATTCTTTTCTTTTCTCACAAAATTGGAAGATTTTAATCTTTTTGAAAAATTCGCAACTAGATTACTCCAATCCTTCATTGAAATGGAAGATTTATCAATTGATGGAATAACCCAGTTCATCAACTCATTCTCGATAAAGGTAATAGAGCAACGAGATTATTTAAAACTCATTGAGTTGCAAGTCCTTTTAATGTATTTACGAAAGTCTGTGATTCCTACCGATTATTTCAGAAGTTCAATGGAATACTTGGGAAGGATTATATATAAATTAGAACCGGGGAAACGAGCTTTATTCTTGTATGTGATTTTAGAAAATGTTAACATAAAATTTGAGCTCCTTAAAGATTCAGAAGAGTTCATACACACCATGAATAAAGTTCTCGTGAATAGAATTCCAAATTATTTACGGGATACATTTAGCAATCTCAGTAGAATAAAGATTAACCAAGGGACTTTTAGTTCGATTAAGGAAGATCTTATCTGGTTAATTCAATATTTAAATAATATTGGAGAAGCTTCCTGGATTATCATCATTATTCGCGCATTATTTAATATAACAAAAAATTTCCAATCTTTTGGAGACGCAATCGTGCTTACGAGACAATTTATTGAATACTCCATTAATCGAAATAATTTTATAATCGCATTTGAGATCTACAATTTCTTAGAAGATTTATTTATGTTGAAGTCTGATTTAAGCTACGATAATGTGTCTATTGAGCTCTGGGCAGAAGCTTGTAAGACATTTGTTAATATGAAAGAAAAGAAATATCTCTTACAATCTATAGAAAAATTGACTAATCATTTGACTACTCCGCAAAAACCCTCACAAATTTTTCATTATTTTTATACCTGCAACTACTTATGGAAATTTAAAACTATGTTTTTCTCATTGGAAAAGCGCGACTTTTGGAGGATGATCTTTTATCGTGCGCTTTACGAACAAAATGATTTAGAATTAGCAAGGAGTATTATTCCTTACTTAGGAAAACGTATGCAACCTCTCTTAGAAAATCCAGAAAAAATTTATGAAGAAACTAAGGAACTAAAAAATCAGATATATCTCTTAGATGAGAAAGAGCAATATGCCTTTTATGATAAGGAATTTGATATTAAAAATATTATAATTAGAATTCGATCTTCGGGGAAAATGTCATATAGAATCCTTTCATTAAAAAATGACACTCTTGAAGGAAATATTGAAAATGAATACTGGAATGATATGCATATACTCGATATTTACAATGAGATGTTCTCAAATGACAAGCAAAAAGAATATGACTTTAATTTGAGAGAATTTGGGAAAATTTTGTTTCTCTTATTACCTAAGCTTATCAGAGATTTCTTTACTCAATTTAAAGTAAGGAGTCTTGATTATATTCCTCATGTCTATTTCATCCTTGATCATATGACTATTCCCTTTGAATTAATCTACGATGGAAATTTCTTTCTATTGAAATATTCCAGTGGATATAATATCGGAGAACCTCCTATAGGTGGGTTTGATTTTACTTATAAAGAACACGAATCAAGTTCGGGAGAAGAATCAACCAGTGGTCAATATAAAGCACTCATTATCGACTCAATAAATACCTTGGGACCAAAAATATGGAATGAAGATTTAAAAGGGAAAGAATTATTATTCCCGTTCCCAGCTGGAGCGAATGAATTAGATTTTATAACCCGGTTTCTAAGCCAGCGAACCGAGATTGAATCTCTGGATATTCTTTCAGGAAGAGAAAGTACACGTGATAAAATACTAGATAATATCTCTTCGGATAATCACCATATTATATATATAATTGGAAATATTTTTTACTCCGAATTGAATCCTCAGAATTCCTATTTCCTCACTAATGATAGAAATATCGTAAAATTTACAGATATTTTTGAAGCTCTGAAAGAGAACAACAAAACCAAACCAATATTATTCTTTAATACACAACTCTATGACAATGAAGGAAACCATATTGAAGATGAATTACGAAGTTTTGGTGAAATTATTTCGAATTTCATAACCAATAATATTTCTGGGATTATTAGCAGAAATTATGCAATATTTAATGATGAATCGAAAAAGATAATCGCAAATTTCTTTTCAAATATATTTGAGCGCAAATCTTTAGGTGTGGCTCTTCTAAAATCACGGCAAAAATGCATCGCAGACAGGACAACAAAATTTTTAGAGGAAAAAATTTCTAAATCCAAACAAAGTGATGAAGATCAGCATATTAACATCGAAAACAGCCAAACGATAAGTAGTTTCATACTATATGGAGAGCCTTGGAAAAAAATGAATCCAAAATAATAATTTAAATACAATATAGAAAATTAAATGAAATAATATTAAATATCAATAAAAATACTACATTTATATCATAATAAGTAATTAAAGAAGTGAATTAAATTGTCAGATGACAGATTAATTGAATTACGGGTTGAAAACCGAAGGCTAAAAAATGAAGTTGAGCAATTAGAGAACAAGATTTTATCTTTAGTTGGAAACGTGGAGATTGAGATATCAGGCGGTCCAGATAATAAAAATCGGATTAATGACGAAATCTTGAATCTTTTTACCAACACGGAAGGTCAACTAAGTATTTTAACCTCAAAAATAGACAGGTTTTATACAAATGAACTCAAAAATCTAGCCGATAAAGATATCGATATTAGAGTAGTCACGAGTGAACGGGGTAATATTCCAACCGATTATGTTGAATTTTATGATGAAATAAAAAATGAACGAAAAATGAACGTTGTAAATAATCCAAATGTCGTCTCTCTACTCGTGTTTAATTATCAAGAGGCAATCTATGCTACCGGGTCTTTGGATAGGAAAGAATTAGAGGATTCTTATCTGATTTTAACAAAAATTCGGCAAAGATCTATTTTGGATAAGATTTCTGAATTTTATAACTTATTCCTCCCCTCATTTATGAGATAAATCATCCTGATTAAAGAATGAGCTAAACACTCATTTATCTTTAATAATTATTTTATTATTTAAAATTTGATATAGATATAATTAAGATGCATTTATATGATGCAGAAGTATGAAAGGAGAATATCAATAGAATTCATTATGAAGGAGTATATTTCCTAATGTCAGAATATATTAAGGATATTGATTTTAGAGCTTCTGCGATCTTGGAAAAGAATATCCAAAAAGGATTCACACAAAATAACCCGAAGGCGAAATATTTTTATATATGCCCAAGTATTCCAGAATATCAGCATCAATGGTTATGGGATTCATGTTTTCATATAATAGTTAATAGCCACCTAAATATTGAATATACTAAAAGAGAGTTTGAGACCTTATTAAAGCTTCAAGAGGATAATGGATTTTTGCCACATATGTATTATTGGAAGGGAAATATTACTCAGATCGATCAATTAGTAAGAAAATATTATCAATTTTTATCTAAGAGCTCTATAACACAGACACCTCTCCTCGCAGATGCATTATATTCGATTTATAGAAAAGAAAAGAATACAGAATATATCCGTAAAAACATCGATGCTGTACGAAATTTCTATGATTTCTTATATACCACAAGAAGAAATCCGGTTGATCCCGTCGCTTTATTAAACATCGTTCATGTTTGGGAATCTGGAATTGATAATTCACCAATCTATGATGCACCACTGAATATTGACTCTTCAAAGAAAAAACTACAATCTCAATGGATAAAAGCAATACTAGAACAATTGAATGTTTTGAATAAATGTGATTGGGATATGGAGAAGATTTTTGAAATGAATTTTTTTCTCTTTAAAGACATCCTTTTTAATTGTACCTTTATCGAAGGTTATAGACTCCTTGCAGAATTATACAGCCATCTTGAAGAAAATAGAGAAGCTGAAACATGTATTAATAGAGCTGATGAGCTAGAGACTATCTTGATACGGGAGTTTTGGGATAAAGAAGAAGGTTTATTTTTTGGGACTTATGGAAACGAAAATAAAACCAATAAAGTCAAAACATCCCTATCGCTAATTCCTTTAATCTTAACGAATCTACCACAAAATATTGCTGCAACCTTAGTTTTTGATCATTTACTAAATGAGGAGGAATTTTGGTCAGATTTTCCTATCCCCTCCGTTGCGTTAAACGAGCCAACTTTTTCCGATCAGGAAACGGGATTATTATGGAGGGGCCCTAGCTGGATTAATATTAATTGGTTCATTATCAAGGGCTTGAAAAAACATGGGTTCGAAAATGTTGCACTCCAATTAGCTCAGCGGACCTTTGAATTGATAGAAAAGTCTGGGTTTTCTGAATATTACCATCCTCAAACGGGAGAAGCCATGGGAGCGAGGGATTTTAGTTGGTCCACATTAGTAATCGATATTAAAAAACAGCTCTTTGATTTTGATCTAGATTTCATATTTGATAAAGAATGGACAAGAATCAAACGATTACCGGGATTTTAAACGATGTCTGTTGAAGAAACCTTAAGTCCAAACAGAATTGTCGACCTTTTTGGGCAAAATTCTGCTTTTTATAAAAAATTATCCCAATTCATCTATAAAGTTAAGGAAAATAATAGTAAAGTATTTAATAAGAAATATGGAGAATGGAAAACCATCTTTTCGCCAATATATAATATTGAATGCAATGAAAAACTATTTCTTAAGCATTCTTATTACTGTACGATATTACTCATTTTTTTAATAGTTCGATTTTCCAAAAAAAAAGGAGCAGACGTGAAAGAAGCATATAAAACCTATATATCAAGAGATCTAGAAACGCTATCCTCACCGATCCTTCACACATTTAATTGGGTAAATATTGATGAAGACACTTTCCATCAGATTTACCGTATCCTTTTCAAAGCTCATATCAATAAGGAAGATTTATTTCATTATTATTATCAAGATATTATACAATCTTCTACTAGGCATTCTACGGGTGAGTTTTACACACCCTCAAATTTAGTTAAGAAGATGGTAAAGAATAGCTATGAATTTGGGATGAAAATATTGGATCCTGCTTGTGGGTCGGGTAATTTTATTATGGAAATTATCTCAAGAATAATTAAAACACCTAAATCGGAGGATTTGAAAAACCAAGCAATAGAGAATATATTCGGATTTGATATTAATCCATTAGCGATTTATACTCTAAAGATCAATGCGTTGATAATTTTAGACGAGTATATGCCTAATATCAATATAAAAAAATTAAGCCTTAATTTCTATTATGTAGATTCATTATTTCCTCAAAAGATTTTTAAAACGCTAAAACTTGATCAGGACCATTTATTGAATTCCTTCGATCTAATTATAGGAAATCCTCCTTGGTTAACCTACAAAGATCTTAAAGAGAAAACTTATCAAAAAAAGATTCGAAATTTAGCAGAAAGATTAAACATCAAACCCAAAAGTCAATACATTACACATATTGAGCTTGCGGCGATATTTTTTTATGCAATCCCAACAATGTTTTCAAAATCAAACGGAATTATTTTTTTTGTAGCTACAAAATCGTTAATTAATGGAGATCATTGTAAAAAATTCAGAGCATTTTGGATATTTAAAAATATTGAGATATGGGATTTTTCTAACAATTCTTGCTTTAATATCGATCATATTTGTCTTAAAGCCCAATATACCGAAAATGGAACGAAAGATATCCAGAAAAAATATCCTATTTTGGCTAAAATTTTTGATAATAATTTGAATATTACAAAAGAAACGGAATATTCTTCTTTAAAAATTGAAAAAGAAGGCGCATTAGTAATATTACCTAAGAAGGATATAGATTATTTGTCAAATATACAATATAGTGAATACAAAAAAAGATTCTATCAAGGAGCCACTTTAGTTCCGAGGACTCTGGTGTTTTTTGAATTAAATAGTGAAGAAAATACTATATTTTCTATATCTTCCAGTAAGGACATTCTTTCTCGATCTAAGAAAAAGTGGAGATTCCAATTCAAAGATAAAAAAATAGAAAAGGATTTTCGATTTAAAACGTTTCTAAATAAAGACCTTGTACCATTCTTCCTAAAACGGTGGAGAGATGTCTTTTTACCTATTGATAAAGAAGAATACAAATTTAAACCAGAATATTTGAAATCAAATCCATATGCGTATGATTTTTACACAAAAATGAACCATATTTATGAAGAGCGAAAAAAATCTACTAGCGATATAGTAAGTTTATTTTCTAATTTGAATTATTGGAATAAATTAACCAAGCAAGCGAACACATCCCCTTATCTTGTAGTGTATAATGCAAGCGGTTCTTATTTAAAATCTGCCGTAGTTGAACAGTTTGAGCAAAAAATTATTGTAGATTCTGAGAATTATTATTATTCCACTGATCAAAAAAATGAAGCATATTATCTGATTGCCATATTGAATGCCCCCTTATTGACAAAATATATAAAATTAATAAAAAGCTCTCGACATATCCATAAACGGCCTTTTTCTTTTCCAATCCCTCTTTATGATGAAAAGAACAAAGACCATTATAAATTAGCCACAAAGGGAAAAAAATATACCTCTTATGTCCATGATTTAGTATATAATAATCCAAAAATAACTTCTCAGAAAGTACGGCTTATTCTTAATCAAAATCTCCAAAAATTAGATCCTCTGATTAAAAAAGTAGTGTTTGAATAAGATAAAAAAAGAATTAATCAATTTAATCAAAAGAGTTTTTATATGTCTCTTTCCTATAAAGAATGAATTCTTATGTCTGATATTGGTGTATTTATCAGAGGTATATATAGCACCGCATTGACTAAGATATTTTTAGATTTTAATTATCAGATCATCTTTCCTAGTAAAGATATTCAAAAACGTTTTAATCTCCCTTTTCAAAATGATCTCCTCTCCAAAGATATCACAATAAAAGATAGAAATGACAAACAAGGGATTTCTCTCAAGATAAAAAAGCAACTTTATAATGAATTAGCAGAAAATGAATTTAAAACCTTTCCTCTAACTATCGACAAGGAGCCTTTTATAGTGCGAACGAATTCTAATTTTAATGTCAACGATATTTATCGGGGAGAAGTAATCAAATCGAGTGAACAAAAAAATTATAGTCTTATCAAATTGGCAAGCAGGGGTAAATACCACAAATCCAAGTTTTCTACAAATGTGGGCTATATTGATTCTTTTCTAGATGTGGGGACAAAAAAGATTTTTCAAGTTAGAAAAGAAGATTATGGTTCTTATGCTGCGGAATTAGAGAAAGGTTATACTTTACCAGGGGATCTTCTTGTTCTTCTCCCAGATGCGAATAAGGTTTTCATTAGCAAAAAAATAAATGATCCAAAAGAAAGAAAAAGACTAACTGAAATCGGGAATGAGCTCTTGGATGAAAAGAATTTTGGAATAATATGTCGTACTGTTGCTAAGTTTGCAAATAATAAGGAAATTGAACGAGATTTCAATAATCTGGAGAATACTCATAGACAAATTCTCGAACTGATTTCGAAAATGCCGGATTTTATTGGAAAGATTTTTTCTCAATCAAAATCAATCAATTTCCTCTTTTCATTCCCATTCAAGAAGAAGTTAGATGAGATAAGGAAGGAAGTAATAAATACGATTTCTCATCATCATACAATCAAATCATTATCGGGGAGAAAAGATACAATAAAACCATATAATATTAATGGGACAGATCTCTTAGATTATACTGAAGATATGATTGAGGATATACGAAAATCAGAACGGAAAAGGATTGAAGCATTTTATTTAGAGAAATATTTCGAGCGGATTCAAAATGGAAAATGGATGAATATAGATCATCGAAAATTAACCGGGGAAAATATTCATTTGCGAGGCGGAAGAATTGAATCCTTTATAAAAAAGACAGATTCTCCACTCGAAGTAAAATTACGTAGAGAGTTTAAATCTGGAGGGACGTATGATGGTTTGGATCTCCCTATTGAAACGGGTGATTATGCTTTAAGTATATATAGGGAAGGGCAATGGTATTATATAAATGAGTATTATTCTGATGAAGGAAAACTGAAAGGAAAATATATCAACATTAATACACCTTTAGAAATCTCAAACCGAATCATAAACTATATTGATCTTGAGGTGGATATTGTAGAAAATGAAAGAGGTGAAAGAAAAATCATCGATTTGGATGATTTTGAACAGTTATTTGAATCAGAGTTTATTTCTAAACGGTTGTATGAAATAATTAAAACTCTTTTAAGTCAGCTGCAAACAAATAATCATTCATCTTAAAATAAATCGCGATATGAGAAGAACAATAGTTTTATTAACCATCAGAATATAATATGGTAATATTAGAGATCATTTAATTAAATAATTGTTTATTCAAGAGAAAAAAATGGAGAAGAGTACATAATGAGTTTAACACCTGTTGTGCAAATAAACGCGATAATTATGTTGATTGCGGTCGTTTTTGTTATACTGCTCGCCTCACACACTTTAATTCGAGCGTACCAAACAAAAGAAAAAACATTATACTTAGTATTTATCACTCTTTCTCTTTCCATAACCCCTTGGCTGCCAGGAGTAATTGATTATATTGGATGGTTAATAACTAGTACATTCGTGCTTAATGATACGGGTTATATTTTAATCGGATCTTCATTATATCCCATTGCCTTTCTGAGTTGGTTATATATTTATCTCGATCTAGTTTATCAAAAAAGAAAAAACCTCATCATTATTCTCGCGGGTATTTTTATATTAATAACAGATATTCTTATTATATATACACTACTCTTACCAGCTGGAACTCCCGTTAAAGAATTGTTACCAGTAGTAAATCAAAATCAATTAGATCATTATTATCAAGGATTTATCCTTATTGTTGCAATAGTTATTAGCATAGCCGTTATGATTACAGGTATTCATCTTGGAAAAAGAGCCTTAGAAGCAGAACAAAAAGATATTAAATGGCGTGGACGATTCCTAATAATTGGATTTTCTCTCTATGTATTTGCTATTGTCGATAGTGTTATTACAAACCAATACATTCTCATCCCTGTTAGGATTTCTATTATGTTTATATTCCTCTTCCTATATCTGGGATTAGCCTTACCAAAATGGATGCGAAAAAGATTAGAATAATCGGAAATAAATAGTTTAAATATTATGGGAAAAATTAGTGTATTTTTTTTAAAGCAAATTTAGATTATTTAAAAGGATTTTTTTCTTTTATTATTTTTTCTTGATATTTCTTCAGAGTAGGAGGACATAAACCTTCTTTACACGCTTCCTTTTTTAAATCCTTAATTATTTGAGCTAGATCCACACCCGCTGGACACCAGTTGGTACAATTTTCACATCCAGTACAAAAAAACAGTCCATCTTTTACAGTTGCTTCTATTCCGTTATGGATGTAATCTCTGACGATCATTGGTCCACCGATCCCATATTTTGAAGCATAGAGATTGCCAAAAGCGCGAAAAGCGGTACATAGATATATACAACTTTTACATGAAATGCATTTAAGAAAGTCCTTATAGAGCAAGTTTTCCTCTTTCGCTTTCACTCTCCAGTCATCAACTAAAATAACCACCACTTCTTTCGCCCCATACATCCCTTGTACTTGTTTCCCTTGGATATCAGAAGTATTAGAAGGGCCTGAAATAAGTGATATATACCTAAAAGACACGTTATTTATCCTTTCTTGTATTTTAGTTATGATTAAGGCATCTATTACCGTAGGAACGATTTTGGTTATTCCGCATACAACTATGTGTTTATCCACTGCTCTTGTCAAGAGACTTATGTTTCCTTCGTTTTCTCCCAAAAAAATCGTACCATCATCGACTGAGATTGCATTGGCAGAAGTTAAAGAGACTTTCACATCGTTAAGTAGCTGAGGTCTAAAATTTTCCCTGTAATAATTTACTATAGCTTGTGCATTGGGTTCCAACTCTACATTGTGTTTCTTTTTTATCTTTTGAACTATTTCTTCCTCTCTGATTTCTTCCTCTCTGAATATTTCAAAAGAAATAGTTCTTTTGAACTATTTCTTCCTCTCTGAGTCATTTAGACACGATAAAACGAGATTGGATCAAGTTATTGAATCAGAACGCAAATGCGATCGTATCAAAGAAAAATATATTCACGTTTTATTTCAAGATAAACATGGAGGCTACTGGAATTCAATTTGGTATCATTCCAATTAAATCAGCAGATCCAAAAATTAATCTAAAAGGAAAATCTTTATCGGCTTTTTTGGTTTATAATGAGGTTAAAGAAATGAGTTTTAGTCTTTGATGAGAGGTT